>JBFJJW010000067.1:0-14656 GCA_041612095.1 Solimonas sp.
CAGCGCCATGGTGCAGGACAACCACTCGCGCTCGGTACGCGGCGTGCTGCGCGGCCTGCACTACCAGCTGCCGCCCATGGCGCAGGGCAAGCTGGTGCGTGCGGTGGTCGGCGAAATCTTCGACGTCGCGGTCGATATCCGTCGCAGCTCGCAAACCTTCGGCCGCTGGGTGGGTGTGGCGCTATCAGCCGAGAACAAGCGGCAACTGTGGGTTCCGCCAGGATTTGCACACGGCTTCTACACGATCTCCGAAAGCGCAGAAGTCGTGTACAAGTGCACGGCCTTTTACGCGCCCGCGCAGGATCGAGGCATTCGCTGGGACGATCCCGCCATCGGCATCGATTGGCCGCTGGCCGCGGGCTCTCCACCCGCGCTTTCAGCCAAGGATGCCGCCGCCGCGCTGCTGGCGGCCGCCGAGACTTTTCCATGACCTCGCGCAAGGTATTGATCACCGGAGCCCGCGGCCAGCTCGGCATTGCATTGAAGGCCAGCCTGCCACAGCAGGTCCATGCGACCGCCATCGACCTGCAGGAGCTCGACCTCACGGACGCGAGCGCAACCGCGGCCTATGTTGAATCCTTGCAGCCGGACTGGATCATCAACTGCGCCGCCTACACGGCCGTCGACAAGGCAGAGTCCGAGACCGAACTGGCCTACCGCGCAAACCGTGATGCGCCGCTACACCTGGCGCGCGCTGCGCGCGGCTGCGGTGCGCGCATCGTGCAGATATCGACTGATTTCGTATTCGACGGCCGCAAGAGCAGCCCATATCTCCCGACCGATACGCCAAACCCGCTGGGAATCTACGGCCGCAGCAAACTCGAAGGCGAACTCGCGGTCACGGATGCCACCAAAGGTGACGGCCTGATCCTGCGCACCGCCTGGCTGTACTCCGCACATGGCAACAACTTCGTCAAGACCATGCTGCGACTGATGCAGGAGCGTAGCGAACTCAAGGTCGTGGCCGATCAGGTCGGCACGCCGACCTCCGCCGATTCCCTCGCACTCGCAATCTGGAAGCTGGTCGAGGGCGACGCACCCGGCGGCGTGCACCACTACTCCGATGCCGGCGTAGCCTCCTGGTATGACTTTGCCTGCGCTATCAGGGAGCTCGCCGAGCCCTTGCTGGGCCGCGCGTTATGTCCGGTGCTGCCGATCCGCACCCAGGACTATCCGACGCCGGCACAGCGGCCGGCATACAGTGTCCTGGACAAAGTCGACAGTTACGCGAGATTGGGCGTCGCCGCGCATTGGCGTGAGCCGCTGCGTCCAGTACTGGCAACTCTTGCCGCTCCCACACCCGAGGGCCGATGAATGATCTTCGTAGTGACTATGTGCCTTGGCAAAGCTCCGATGGCTTTCACCACGAGCGCCCGCTGGACCAAGCCGATTGGAGACACATGATGAGAGTCCTCCCCATTGTCGCCTGCTGCGTCACGTCAATCATGCTGCCGGTATACGCAGACGAACCGACCCAGGAAGAGGCCGCCTTATGCGCCACCATTCAATCCGGTCAGTGGGCAGAGCGCGAACTCGGCAGCTTTGAGAGCTGCCTGCAATTGACCCGCAGTCAAGTCAGCGCCGAGCGGATACGCTTCGGTCGTTGGGGCACTGTCCTGATTGCCTACGACGGCTCGGGCTTTCTGATATCGGGAGATGAAGGCCAGCGCTGGAAACTGTTGCAAAGCCTTGAACTGCCCGTGCAGGCAACACCGCTGTCAGCGGATCCGGCAGAAGCTGCACCTGCCGAGGAACCCGCCAAGGACGACGGCAGTTCGGAGGGCGACCTGAATCAGGAAGCCGGATCCGGCTCACCCGCGATGGCTGATCCCATGGCCGCACCCGACATGACCGAACCGGCAGGTGGTGAGGCAACTGACACTGGCGGAGATCCAGCCGAGCATGAGGAGTCCACAACCGCCGGTTCTCTCGATGCCCCCATCGGCGGCGGACTGCTGCAGGAGCACGTCACAGAGCCAGCAGCTGAATCGGCACCGCAGCCCTCCCCGGACGCAGTCCCCGGTGAGTCTTCGGGCGAGCCCGAAGCCGTTCGCGACTCCGGCTCCGATCCGCCCGCTGTGGAGATCAGTGAGGAGCTCAACTCACGGCCAGATGCCGCTCCTGAGGTCGGCCCGGCAGATCCGGCGACCGAGGCGACGGTCGAACCCGACAGTACAGAGAAGCAACCCGCCAGTGCGGCGGAGCCGCCGCTGCAGACATCGAGCGCAACGGTATCCAACCCTGACCGTTGCCGCATCAAATCCAGTGACCGCTGGGTTCAATCGCATGCCCCGAGTCTATTGGTCTGCGCAAGGCTACTGGATCAGTCGCCTGAAATTTACGATCAGAACGGCTACAAGTACGCCTACTGGCGCGAGCAGTTACTGGCGGCTACCAGATACGAGGTCTATGCCATCGATCAGGAGTCACAGCGCACATTAGTACTCAAGCGCCACCGCTACCCGTCAAATCAAGGGCCCGCCAACACGGACAGCCGCCCTTAGATACCGGCCAGCGTTAACTCCGGGCCCGTCACGCCGTGATCAGTTGGACAGATTGTCGACTTGATTGACCAGCACCAGAGGCAGCAGGAACGACTGCAGGCTGGGAAGCAGCTGCGCAATGAACCGGTTATACCGAGTAACCGGACGCGTCGATACGTAAACCAGATCGCCACCCGCCAGCCGCATCTCATTCGCCAGGATGAACGCCTCTGGAGACGACGCGTTGAGATGAAACACGCGCGCGCCCTCGGTATTGCCTCTGATCACAAAAACCGAGCCCGGCAGAGCGGCGCCATTCTGCAGATAGTTGTTGCTGCCACCCGCCCCGGATCCGCTGCTGAGCAGGACCTCAGCCAGCGAGTTGTTGAGGGGGTCGATCAGCTGCGTCCGATTCGGCGCTTCGCCCAGCACGTAAACCTTGTTCTCGTTGACCGGAACCATCAATACGTCACCATTCTGCAGCAACCACTCGCTGCCGAAATTCGGGTTCCGGTTCAGTGCAGCGACATCCACCGGGTAATCGCGGCCGGCGCGCTTCAGCACCACCCGCCGCAGATCCGCCGTCTCCGATGCTCCGGCCAACAGCACCGCTTCGGTCACGGTCATCGGCCGATCGGTAATGGGGAAATAACCCGGAGTGCCGACCGCACCCGCCACCGCGACGCGTTGAGAGCGAAAATCTGCAACGCGCACATTGAACTGCGGGCGGCTGATGAACTGCGACAGAGCGGCGCGGATGGACTCGTAGGCCTGGCCAATCGTCATGCCGGCTACACGCAGGGGCCCGTGTAGCGGCAAGAAGATGTCGCCGCCTTCGCTGACCACGTATAGCGATCCGGCATCTGTCGCCTGCGTGCTGCTTCCTGCGCGCTCTCCATACAGAGGCTGATTGATGAAGATTGAAAGCACATCGCCGAAGCCGATGCGGTAAACATAGGCACCGTTAGCATCACGAACCCCGGCTGCCAGCTCCGGCGGCCGATTGGAAAGTGCCCGATCCAACTCCGGTTGCACCGCCAACTCGCGGACCAACTCGGGGGTTATCGCGTCAACGGTAAACGGTATCTGCCGCGATGAAGCCGGCGTGGAATACGGAGAACCGACCCCGGCACACCCGGCAAGCAAGGTGATCCCTGATGCCGCAATGCAAAGCGTAATCGCTCGCGTCAAGCTGCGCGTTAAGGCCATCGTCGTACTCCCCCTTTGACGATTCGATTGTAGCACCGAGACGCAACCACAAGGCCAGCTAGGGCGCCCCCTGATCCATCGCGGCGCACTGCCAGTTCCAGGCGTCACCGCACATATCATCGAGTGTACGTGTCGCCTGCCAACCGATTTCCGTTTGCGCACGTGTCGGATCGGCCCAGCAAGCCGCGACATCGCCGGATCGCCTGGCTTCAACCCTGCACTCAATGCGGCGGCCGCTGACGCGAGAGAAGGCATCGATGACCTCACGTACGCTGTAGCCGGTGCCGGTGCCGAGGTTCAGTGTCAGGACCAACGTCTGCTGGCTCGATCGAAGCAGGCGAGACAACGCCGCTACATGCCCATCTGCCAGATCCATCACATGAATGTAGTCGCGGACGCCGGTGCCGTCGGCCGTGTCGTAATCGTCACCAAATATCCGCACGAAGGGCCTCAATCCCGCCGCCACCTGGCTCACATAGGGCACCAGGTTGGACGGCACGCCCAACGGCGCCTCACCGAGCAATCCGCTGGGATGGGCGCCCGCAGGATTGAAGTAGCGCAGGATGCCGGCGTGCCATCTGTCCTCGCGCCCCGCCCCCTGATCCGGCGCGGCGACCAGCGAGCGGATAATCTGTTCGCCCATCAACTTGGTATGGCCGTAGGGGCTCTGCGGCGTGCAGCTCGCCTGCTCCGTTATCGGCATGCGCTCGGGCGTTCCGTACACGGCAGCGCTGGAGGAGTAGATCAGTACCCTGCAGCCCGCAGACTGCATCGCGCCCAGCAGCGCGGTAGTACCGCCAACGTTGCTGCGGTAGTACGTCAAGGGATCCACCACCGAGTCGCCAACCGACTTCAACGCAGCGAAATGCACAACCGCCTGCACTCGGTGGCGCGCAATGATTGACGCCACCAACGATTGATCGGCAACGTCGCCCTCATAGAACGTAACCGGGCTCCCCGTAATGAGCTGCAAGCGACGCAGTACGTCCGGATCGCTGTTGGAGAAATTATCCAGAACGACTGGATGATAGCCGGCACGCATCAGCGCCACATAGCAGTGGCTGCCGATGTATCCACAGCCACCGGTGAGCAGGCAGACCGTCATGGACGCGAACCTTCGCGCGCCATCCGCTGCGGATGCCGCTCTGCCCTGCGCTGAGCCCCGACACGACGGGGCAGCAGCCAACCGCACAGCAGATTGTTCAGCGACCAGATCAATGAGTCGGGACGCAGACTGGCACCGTAGACCGCCACCAGTATGAAGAACGGTATCGCTTGCATGCGCCAGCGGAACAGCGCGCCCATGTTGGTCGTCGCCGAACTGTAGATCGCCATGACGGTCACCCCCACCAGCAGGATGGGCAACGCAATGTGCCGGCGACGTACCAGCGTGGCCCACATGCCACGCACCAGCACCGGCATTGCAGCCAGAAATACCAGCATTTCCGGCAACGCCGATAGTTGGCGCAGATTCTCTACGTCAAGAATGTTGATTGAGAAGAAAAAGTAATACAGGCCAAGCGCGAGGTTCGAGATATCTGCGAACAGACTCTGGCCCCAGGCATCGGCCTCAATCGCGCCTGATCCACGCGAAAGGCGCTCGCGGGTCAGGTTGATGTAATCCAGATCGTAATAGCTCCGTGCCACCTCGTGATCAAGACCCAGGAATCCGATGCCCCAGAGCGCCATCAGCGCGCCTGCCATCGCCACCGCGATCATTCCGTACCACAGCGCCGCGCTGCGGCTTACGCGGTCCCAGGGCCCGAGCGACAGCAACCCGACGAAGGTCAGCGCGTAGACCATATACATGCGTATGGTCATATAGATCAGCAGCGCTGCGGCAATTGCCAGCATCGCCGGAGCAATGGGCCGATTTGACCGGAGACTTACCAGACCCCAGACAAACAGACTGACGGCGAGCAGTCCGACTGCGTCCTTGGTAGCAAGGCTGGTGAAATGCACAAACGACGGGAACAAGGCAACCATCAGAGCCGCTCCCGCACCCACGCGCCAGTCCTTGTAAGCCAGAAAACCTGTTCTTGCGACAAACACCGAAGCCAGAGAGGCAAACAGTACGTTCACCGACTGCACAAACCAGATCTTCTGCGGGCCGATCCAATACAGCACGCCAACGAACTCGTACCAGCCGTTGTCGATCCAGCGCAGCCATTCGATCTGGCCCAGGCTGTAGCGCACGGCGATCTGCTGACCCAGTTCGTGATACTTGATCGAATCGCGGCTGATGCCGCCATCCAGCGCACCAGAAACATTGAGCACGATGACCGCGACGCCGTGCACGAAGACCGTCAACCAGAAGATGCGGTTGAGCAAGGCGCGCTGCCACCGCAGCGCCCACTCGCCCTCCGTTGCCAGGTGCGAATCGCGATTCATGCGCGAACCACCCCGCGATACAGCGGCATTAGATGTCCCATCATCGACTCAAAGGAATGGTTGCGCTCTACCAGACGCCGCCCATTCTCGCCCAGCTCGCGAGCCTTATCCGGCGCCTCAATCATCTGCAGTATTGAATCACGCAGGGTCACGACATCTCCGCTCGGCACGAGAAACCCCGTCTCTCCAGGTCGCACCACCTGCGCAATGCCCCCTACATCGGTCGCCACTACGGGAAGACCCACAGCCATCGCCTCGAGCATGGCGATCGGCAGTCCCTCGAAGGTCGATGACAGAACGAAACCGTCACACGCCGCCAAAAGCCTTATGGGGTGTGGGTCCGCACCCCAGAACGTCACCCTGCTGCGCAGCGCGAGACGACTCACCTGCTCCTCCAGCCGGCTGCGCTCGGTCCCGTCCTGCCCAACCAGCAGCAGATGCCAGCCGTGCCGAGTGCGCGAACCCAGCCCCGCCACTGCATCAATCAGCAAACGATGATTCTTCTTTTCTACCAGATTCGCCAGACAGACGAGCAGTCGAGTGTCCTCTGGGATCCCCAAACGATCCGAGAGCTCGCGGCGGTCTGAAGGCCGACTCTGGCGATCCACTTCCGCCAGATTCACGCCGTTCTCGACAATCAGGGCGCGTCTGCTGCCCAGACCATCGGCAACCTGTCGCGTACAGGCGATGGACACGTCGTTCAACGAATAGGTCGCGAGATTCAGCCAACGCACCAGCGGGTGCAGCCGCGCCACCACGTTGTGCTCGGTGTAAACGAGTCGGTAGCGGTGCGCGAGCTTCAGGGCCCTCAGCAACAGACCCGGCACCGGCAGATGTGCGTGCACAACGTCAGGGCGCAGCGCGCTTAGCAGGTGATAGAGCGAAATCACGCTCGATACCGTGACCCTGGGATGTTTCGACAAGGGCACTATCTTCGCTCCGGCGGCCGCGATCTCCGCAACCAGTGCGGTCTTGTGCGAAAGGAAGTACGCAACGGTGACCTCATGGCCCTGCGCCACGAGCCAGTTGGCGATGTCGGCAACCTGCCGCTCAGCGCCACCTAGCCCCAGTCCCTTGACTACCAGCAGAATTCTCATGGATTCAAAGCAGCTCAATATCGCCGAGGCTCAGATGCCACTGGCGCGCCTGCACAATCGGAGCAGGTGCGGGAGCAGCCGTGCTGGTGTGCCGGACAACGAAATGCATGCCCACCGCCGGAACGGTAACAAACCCTTGCCGCAAGGCCCGACCCACAGCAGCGGGCACCGCGCCGGGACGCCATATCCAATAGTCCACCGGCCACTGCTTGCCGTAGCGCTGCAGCAGCTCGCCGACGCACGGACTGCCCACAACAGCCGCGACTATCCCTTCGCGGCGACCGAATCGGGCATTCAGGCGTACCAGTGCAGCTTCGCAGGGCGTACGGGGATCGAACAGCATCCAGTATCGGGCCTGTGGGTGCTGTGAAAAGCGCCACTCAATCAGCTCTTCGGTCCAGGCAGTCCGCACGCTGGCGGCGTCCGTGCGGCCAAAGGCAGACACGATCTGCGCGCGCTCCTGCGGTGATCGCAAGCTCCACCAGATGGTGAAGTCCTGGGCCGACAAGCCTGGCGCGTCGCGTTCATGATCGGGGCGAGCGGGGCGCCTACCCGCTGCCAGCACGCCGGACCAGTTGTTTACCCGAACGGCCATGCGCAAATCAGCCATCGGCCGCCAACCCATCTTAAGATAGCCTGGATAACTGTTGTCGTTTGGGGTGTTAAACACCCACTCCGTCCCTTCCTCGGCCAATATGCCCAGCCCCTTCAGGGTCAGACTGCGAAAGATGCCGCGGCCACGGTAGTCCGGATGCGTTGCCGTATCGACGGCGCGCGCAGCGGCATGGTCGTGACCGTCCCAGTTCAGTCGCCAACGCAGAAATGCGCGCAAGCCGACCAGGCGCCTGCCATCGAATGCCCCCATCAGCAACGACGGGCCACAGGGGTTCGATTCATGCTTCCAGCGCCACCAGGCTTCCGTTCTACGCTCGCAGCGACCCAGGCTCAGCGACAACAGCTCCAGTGCAGCGGAACGGTCCGCAGGAGTGAGCGCACGAGAGCTTAGCTGGCTCACGACGCTCCCCCCTCTGACCACGGCACTCGCCATCCCAGCAGTCGCTGAAACAGCACCGCATGGTCCTCGAGCACGCGAACTTCGGTGAATGACCCCAGTGCGCGCTCACGCGCGGCACGACCCAGGAGTTGCCTGCGGCCAACGTCACGCGCCAGCGCCTCGATTCCATCCAGCAGAGCCGACTCATCGCCAAACGGAGCGATCATCGCAGTGTGATGATCAACAACTTCGCTGACGTCGCCCACGTCCCAGCAGGCTATGGCCAATCCCGCAAATGCCGCCTCAATCAGCACGCCGGGGACCCCCTCGGTGGTACTGCACAGCAGGAAGATATCGCTGGCCAGCAGATAGCCGGATACATCCGACTGAGCCCCATGCATGACAACATGGTCAGACAAGCCCATCCGCGCTATGTCGCGAACTAGATCCGATCTGAGCGGCCCGTCACCCACGATGTGCAACTCGACAGCGACGCCGCGATCCAGCAACTGCCGTACGCACCGCAGCATCAGGCCGTGGTTCTTCTCTGCGGAAAGTGCGCCGACGGAAACCATCCGCAGCACAGCGGACTGGCGTTCCCTCTCTGTGCAGGCCGCGATGTAGGGGGCAGGATCGCGAAAGTTGCGTGTAGTGACGATCTTGTTCGCAGGAACCCGCAACAGCAGCTCAAGCTCGGACCGAAGGCGCGCGCCCATCGCCAGGCAGAGATCCACTCGAGCATAGACCCACCGGTTCCACGCCAGCCGGACATACCGCATTGAGCCTATCCAAGCCGCTGTAGCACCAATCTTGCGCGTCACGATCTTCGGTCTGGGAGACAGCCACAGCGTAGCCATGATCGCGAGCTTGGTCATCTGTGCCCCGTGGCAATAGATCACCTTCGGCGCGGACGCACGAATCAGCCGGCGAACAGAAAGAATCTGGGCAATCAGGCCTGTGCCATCAGGCCGCACCAACGCGCCGCTGGGCTCGTCAGGAAACGCCAGGCCACCCTCAGCGTAACGAAGCACAAGAACCTTCTGAGCGAGTCCGCGCGACGACAGGATTCTGACCAGAGCGTGCGCGTAGACCTCGGCGCCGCGTCGCCGGTTGGTGGCCACCAGATGAAGCACGTCCAGTTCCTGCCTGTTCATCCGCGATCCCGCAGAACACGCTCGTAGACCCGAACATGCTGGCTGACCATTTCGTCCCTGTTGAACTTGATGGACGCATGCTCTCTCAGCCTCTCGCCACGGCCCGCTGAAGCACTTCGGGGTTCCGTCAGCAGGTAGTTCAAGGCAGCTGCGCAGCTCTTCACGTCGCCACAGTCAAACCATTGCAAGTCGCGCGACGGGCTGTCCAGTTCGCGGTGCATCGGAATATCGGACAGCGCGCACGGCACTCCACATAGCATCGCCTCGACCACCGCGCCAGGCAGCCCCTCGAACTCCGAGGCAGAGGCAAAGCAGTCAGCGAGCGACAGTGCCGGTATCACGTCGTCGAGCTCCCCGGCGAAAACAACCCGGAGCCCCTTTGCCATGCGCTGTAGCTCTGGTCTTTCGGGGCCATCACCCACGACGACGAGGGCGGCCTCGTACCCCTCGATGCTCGCAAGCGCCTTGATCAGGATATCTACGCGCTTGCGCGGAATGAGCCGCCCCACGTAAGCAATGACCTTCTCGCCCTGCTGAACTCCAAGCCGCTGGCGCTCCGAAATCCGCTTTTCGACAGATGCAGGGATGTATCGACCGACATCCCTGCCACGGTACACGACCTCGATCCGATCCGGTGGCACCGCCAAAGCCTCCCCATTCAGGCGGCCAACGCTGTGGGAGTTGGCGACGTAACGCGCTACCAGTCCGCTGGTAACTCGATCCATCGCGAAGATGGCCTGATGCTTCAGCCTTGAGACAACGGTAGAAAGCTGTCGCGTGCGCGCCGCCGAGTACGGCGCGCTGACGAATGAATCCACCACCGGCACTCTGCATAGCGCGCCAGCGATACGGCTCGCAATCCCGCTACGAAAAAGGGTGCTGTGGATGATGTCAGGCTGATACGAACGGATGCAGTGGCACAGGCGCACGACCGCACGCAGAAAGTCGTACTTGCCTCTAACACGCAACTCCAGCACCGGTATGTTGGCCTCGATCAGTCGGCCCTTCAGCGGATTCACTCCCGCATAGATTACCGCCACCGCCGCATGCTCCCGCCCGAGTGCGATGGCAAGCTCAGATATGCTGCGCTCGGCCCCGCCGATGGCGAGCGTGTCGATTACAAACAGGACTCGCATTTTTCGATCTTCTAGCACAGCCATTCTGGAGCGCGGCCCAGACGAGTTCGCAAACCATGCGCGACGGCTAGCACCGTGACGCGAACGACTTCGAGCATGCCTCGGCCCGAATTTCGAGACGCCCTCGGCATTGAGGCGAACGCCTTGAGCAATCGCAGCACGGCTAATCCAGGGCTTCGCTGCTCATGCATCATGATGAAGACGTAGTTCCGAATCGAGTAGTACTGTCGCTTCAGCGAGTGATAGCGCGGGTTAGCGATCTTGCCGTCATGCATGCGACCCTTGGCCTCACGATATCGAAGCATCAACGGCTTGGGAACGACGACACGCGCCCCACGCGCCCTGAGCTTCAGCGACATCGATAGATCTTCGAGCCCCCAGAACAACGCCGCGTCGGGCAAGTCCGTCGCTTGAAAGTGTTGCATATTGAGGGTGGGCCGCGCGCCACCCGCCACGATGTCAACATCGAGATGCCCCTCCCCCTGAATCTGGGACTGTAGCGTGCGCTCAACCCTGCCGAGGGCAGGATTCCACATCTGTCCGTAGGCCGCCGCCACCACAGCGTCGGGGTGCGACGAAAATGTACCGACGATGAGTTCCAGCTCCTCGTCGAACAGAGGCGGGTCGTCGTCGTCACCAATCATCAACCAGTCTGCGCCACGCGCGCACGCTACCTCGTAGGCACGACATATCGCACCCGGGAACCCGATGTTCTCAAAGCGCAAACAGTCGATGTCGACCGTCCATCCCTGTGAATCCGCAGTCGCCATCAATGCATCCGCGTCGACCGTGCCGCCGTTGTCGATAACCAGCACCCCGTCCGGGCGCCGGGTCTGCGTCGCCAACGCGCAGATATAAGCCCGCAACTCGACAGGTCGATGGAATGTGACGATCGCAACAACAAGCTTGCCCATGTACTCGCTCAAAATTCGCCGGCGCCGGACCCAAGACCCGATACTAATGAACCGACAACCGCTGACCGGAGAATGATACGTCCTTGCTGGGAGCCACTCTCGCAGCAGGCCGGACAGTCAGCCATCGTTGCCCAGCCACACACAGCTCCCTGGAGCATCTAACCGGCAAACGATGGATAAGCTGCGCGCCTCAGAGGCACCCCCGATCGGACTCAAAGCAAGCTCTTGTCCCGCGAGAATTGCCGCGCTGACCGCGTTGGACCGATCGATCGCGGACCCCAAAAAAGGAACGCCCCGCTCGTCGCGGGGCGCTCCCAACCATAACCTCATGTGGCCCTAACCGCTGCCACCGATGCAGCTTAGTGCACTTAGAAGCGCATCTCCGCCTTGAGGCGAATCGCGCCGCTCAGCACGCGCGCCTGATCGAAAATCCAGACGTCGCAGGTCATCGTTTCCGGCGCCATCGGCACCGCATGCGGCCACCATACCGTGTTCAGCGGCGGCGCAATCCTGACCTCGTAACGCCCCTTGAAGGATGGCGTCGAAAGATCGGTGATGGAGACATTGATCTCGGTACGGTCGCCCTTCGAATCAAAGCAGGACCGGTCTACCTGCCCCGAGTTCAGGCCGGTAACGGGCTCTCCCGTCGTGGCCCTCGAAATCACCACCTGTGTGTCTGTTTTCGCCATATTGACGTTGGCGTTGAGTACCGGCTGCGCGTTGCCAAACTCCACAATCCTGAGCGGCTCGGCATACGCGGAAAAACTCAACGCGAGCAACGACCCGACACCGATGGTCTTTACAATCGCTTTTGAACGTGACATTTCATCCCCCTGAGGTACTTCGGCAGTGTAAATTCGACTTGCAAACGTACTGTCTTGGTCGCGCCAGATGAATATCTACAGATATCCGTCAGGCATCATCGGATGCCCGGCCCCTTCCGTGGCCAACCCAGCGCAGCCACGCTACGCTCACGGCATTGCGTTGTAAAGGCGATTACCCCAGGCGCCCGCCACCTCCCAGCGCGAGCATCCTGGGTCGGCTACCGCCCTACAGGGGGAAAGCGCCCCCGATACTTCGTCCTCATGCCCAGGATCCGCCTTGCGAGGTGAGGTGCGCCTAGTGGGCAGACATCGCATCCAGAAGCGCGTCCACCACCCGCGCCGCGCCCAGGGTGGTCAGGTGATTATCATCGTGAAAGTATATTGCCGAGCCGTCGTGGGGCATGCATCGCGAGGCGGCGTTCTCACAGAAGACCGAGGCGGTATCAATCGCCACCACCCCGGGAACTAGGGACATTCGACCGATCATCTCCAGCGCCTTCCGGTTGCGAACGGCGTACTCGGTTCGTGTTGGCCAGAGAGACGTCTGGCCCCAGCCGGATACCGCCCCACGCAACAGCGCTGTAGGTACGTCGCAGCCCATTTCCGGGAGCGGGCCAATCAGAAGGAGCCTTGCTCCACGTGCGGTCAGCCCTTGTGCCAACTCCACCATTTCAGAGGTCGGGTTTCCGGAAAGCGTGCGCTTGAATTCGCCGCGCGACTCTCGGCAACGGTCGTTCTGGTAGCGCGTGCCCTCCAGCATGAGGCTGTAGCGCCCCAGAACGACAACGGTCTCTATGCGGTTTCGCACAATATAGTCGACCGCACTGCGGTTGAACGCCTCACAGTTCAGTCCGGCGCGTGTTACCCCGAACAGCGGGGGACAACCTTGCATCGTGAGTTGCGCTGCGGACTGGCCTCGCTCCGCCAGCGATAGGCTGAGCGCACGGGCCAGAGAGTCAGCTTGGGAGTCGCCCCACAGGGCGATGGTCGGCGCCTTGCTGGCATCCCCCAGCACACATACCTTCATCGGATCAACAACCCCCTGGCGCGCATCGCATTGATCGCGTGCGGGGTTGTAGTCGCCCGCCGCCGCAAGCGCGGCCAGGGCCAGCGGGTCCGTATAACGCTGAGGCAATCCGTCTGTGGTCCGCAGCATCAGCCCAAGCGCCGCCAGAAGGCAGGTGCCGACCGCGCTGGCGACGATGAAGCCCCGATCGGAGTGTCTGCCGCGACGCCAGGGCGTCTCAACCCATCGCCAGCTTGCGTATGCCATCAGGAGTGCCGCCAACAACACTCCGCCGACCTGGGCAACGGTTAATGCCCGCACCCAGTAAAGCTGCGCCATCGCCAGCGCAGGTTGATGCCATAGATACAGCGAGTAGGACATCTGCCCAATCAGCACCAGAGGCGCAAATGTCAGCAACCGGCCGCCGTGCCGTATCCGATTCCCGGCGACCAGCAGGATTGCGGCCCCCAGCACCGGTATCGCCGCCCGCGCATCCGGCCAGCCCGTTCCTCCCTTGAACATCAAAGCGGCGGTGGCGATCAACGCGATGCCAAATACCGACAGGCTGCTCCAGACCAGTTGCGGCAGCTGTGCACGCCAGCGCTCACTCCAGAGTGCAGCGACCGCACCCACCAGTATCTCCCAGAATCTCGCGTTTGGAAGATAGAATGCCGCCCGCTGCGAGACATCAGACAGGTAAATCATGTTGGCGAACGACAGCGCCATCAAGGCCATCAGCATCCAGCGCAGCGGAAGGCCCATACGCGCCATCAGCACCATCAACAACGGGTAAAGCAGATAAAACTGCTCCTCTACCGCCAGGCTCCATGTGTGCAATAGCGGATTCAGCGTGCCGGCATCTTGAAAGTAGCTGGTGGTTAACCAGAAGTAGATGTTTGAGGCAAACGCTGTCGAAGCAAACAAACCTTCGCCGTACCGCTCCAGCTCCTTTGGCAGCATCAACCAGACCGCTGTCAGGCTCGTCGTCAGCAGAACCAGAATCAGCGCTGGAAGCAGCCTCCGCGCCCGACGTAACCAGAACCTGCGCAAGCTGAACGTGTTCCGAGAGAGCTCGGCAACGATGATCTGCGTAATCAGATATCCGGAAATGACAAAGAAGACATCGACGCCGACGAAGCCACCCGGCAACCATGGCAGCCCATAGTGATACAGCACCACAATGGCGACCGCGACACCGCGGAGGCCATCGATTTCTCTGCGGTGGGTCAGTGTTCCGCTCAGAAACAGACCTCTGACGTCTTGAACATAGGCGCTCGAAACCGACTCAACGATTCGTCTGTTCGGCCAGCGATCGGCAATGCGACACGAGCTGGTAGTCTCTCGAGTACCAGCGCTACAGGTACGCGCTCGCCTCCGTACTGAGCCGCCGATCCTCCGCGCCACTGGATCGGTGTGCGGCGACTCGGTCTTCGGGCAAGCTGACCCCG
>JBFJJW010000068.1:0-14625 GCA_041612095.1 Solimonas sp.
GCAAGGGACTCATTCTTTGGCCTCGGTTTGACTGGCCAGCTCAACCGCCTTGGCGATGTCCACAGACACCAGGCGCGACACGCCGGGTTCCTGCATGGTCACGCCGTGTAGCTGTTGCGCCAGCTCCATCGTGATCTTGTTGTGGGTAATGATAATGAATTGGACGTTCTGCGACATTTCCCTGACGATTTCGCAGAATCGGCCGACGTTGGCGTCATCCAGCGGCGCATCGACCTCGTCCATCAGGCAGAACGGCGCCGGGTTGAGCTGGAACAGCGCCAGCAGCAGAGCCACCGCAGTCATGGCCTTCTCACCGCCGGACAGCAGGTGGATCGTGGAGTTGCGCTTGCCGGGGGGGCGCGCCATGACGCGGACGCCGGCATCCAGCAGATCGTCGCCAGTAAGCTCCAGCGAGGCCTCGCCTCCGCCAAAAAGCTTGGGGAACCGATCACGGAATACCGCATCGACTTTGTCAAAGGTCTGCTTGAACAGCTCCTTGGTTTCCGCATCGATCTTGCGGATCGCCTCTTCCAGTACCTCCAGCGCGCCATGCAGATCGGCGTGCTGCTCGGACAGATAGGCTTCGCGGCCGCGCGCTTCCTCCAGCTCCTGGATCGCCGCTAGATTGATGGCGCCCAGGCGCTCTATACGGCGCAGCACCGAGGCCAGCTGTTCTTCCCAAGCCGGCAGCGTCGCCTCCGGGGCCAGGCCAGCGAACAGCCCGTCGCGCTCGATTCCGGTCTCGGCAATCTGCTCATCCAGGCTATCGCGATGAGCGCGCAGGTTCTCGAACTCAAGCTTGGCCTGCTGGACGCTTTCCAGGGCGGCATCCTTTTCCATCTCGGCAGCGCGCGCCGCCTGCTGGCTTGCCTGCCAGTGTGCTTCAGCTGCCTCCACAGCTTCGCGAATGCCGCGCAGCAGCTCGCGGGCGGCCTGCACCGCCGCACGCGCCTCCTCGACGTTCCCGGCCTGTGCCTGCAGGGGCGTGTCCAGCTCTGCGGCGTGCTGCTCCTCAGCGCTGCGCCGAGCCTGAAGCGCTTCGCGACCGGAGGTAATGTCCTTGAGGGACTGCTCCAGCGCCGCGAGGGCGCTGCGACGGCCGGCGAGCTGTACCTGCAGTTGATTACGGGCCTGCTGCGACTGCATCGCCAGTTGCCGGTTGCGGGTTACGGCGTCGCGCTTCTTCTGCAACAGCTGCTGCATGCCCGTGCGCCGATCACGCAGCTCCTGGGCAATTTGCTCCAATGACAGCAACCGTGTCCTCGACGCCTCCAGTTCCTCCACATGTTGAGCCCGCGCCTGCTCCAAGCCTTCCAATTCCTGGCTGAGGGCCAGCACCCGTGCCTGCGTTTGCTCGAGACGCACCGCCTGCGCCTGACGGAAGGCGAGCTTCTGTGACTGACGATGCCGTAGCTGGTCGAACTTCGATGAGAGATCCCGCCGCTCCTGCTCCATGGCATGTGTACGCGTACGCAACTCGCCGAGTACGCGTTCACGCTCCAGCACCAGCTGTTGCTGCTGCTCTACCTGGGCACTCAGCTGCTTCAGCAGCTGGCCGCGCGCGATGACTCCGCTGCGTTCGTCGCCCTGTCGCGGATAGCGAATCCAGTTGCGCCCGCGCCAGATGCCTTGTGGCGTGATCACGGACTCACCCGCCCCCAGCCGCTGCGCAATCTGTTCGGCCTGCTCCGGTGTATCGGCTATGTGAATACCGTGCAGACAGTCAAGCACGGCCTGAGATCCGCTGACCTTGCCGGCCAGACCTTCGGAGCCTTGTCCAGCACTATCCGACAGCAGCGCGATCCCGGCCTTCGGCGCCCCTTGCATGCCACGTACGCGCATATCGAGATCACTTACCAAGGGGGCCTGCAACAGACCTTCCAGCACCAGCTCGACGGCTGCTTCCCATCCGCCCTGCACTTGCAGACTCGAAGCTAGGCGCGGTGCGGCATCGAGGTGCTGTGCGCGCAGCCATTGATTCAGTTCGGCGTCGTCCTGACGCAGCGCCGCCTGCTGCAGCGTCTCCAGCGACGCCATGCGTCCGCGGGCCGCCTGCAGGCTCTGGCGGGTCTCGTGCAGCGCGGTCTCGGCGGCGGCACGCTCATCGCGCACCGTCTGCAGCGTGCTGTCCAGCGTTTCCAGTCGCAGCTCTGCTCCGGCCAACTCCTCGCCTAGAGACTCCAGTTCAGTGTCCGCATCCAGCAGGCTGTGCTGAATCGGCTCCACGTTCAGCGCCGAGCGCTCACCTTCCAGGCGCTTCAACCGCTCTTCGGCCTGGAAGCGCGCGCGCTCCAGCTGCTGCACACGAACGCGCTCCGCCTCGGTCTGGCTCAGCGGTGCTTCGGCATCCTGCACAAAACTATCCCAACGGCGCTGCTCGGCCTGCACCTCATCTTCGGCCTCGATCAACGCCGACTGCGCCTCGGCCTCGGCGGCCTCGCTTTCCTGGACTTGCGCCTCCAGCTCCGTCAGTACACGCACTGCCTCGTCGAGCCGCTGCTGTTCGCGCAGCTGACGGGCGTCCAGTTCGTTGAGCTGGCGGACCAGCTGATCAAGCTCGCGCACCTTGATCTGCTTGAGCTCGCGCGCGTGATTGAGACTTTGCTCCTGTCTTGCCAGCGCCGCTTCAGTCTCGTAGACCTTGCTCTGCTCTTCGTTCAGCTTCTGCGCCTGTGCGCGATTCTCGATCTCGGCCCGAACCCGCGCTTCGCCGGTCTCGTGCACGCGCGTGCGGGCCGCCTCCAAGGCTCGCTCAAGATCGGCAATCGCCTGTTCGTGCGCGCCCGACTGCTCCTGAAACTGGCGCGCCCTCAAAGCCAGGATCTCGGCGCGCAGCTGCCGCTCCTGGTTCTTGTTCTCGCGATACTTCTCGGCGTTTGCGGCTTGCTTGGTCAGCACCTCAAGGCGCTGCTGAATCTCGGACCGCAGGTCATTGAGACGGGCGAGATTCTCGCGTGTCTGCTTGATCCGCGACTCGGTCTCGCGGCGACGATCCTTGTATCGTGAAATGCCGGCGGCTTCCTCCAGCCACTGCCTGAGTTCCTCGGGCTTGGCTTCGATCATGCGCGAGACCATGCCCTGCTCGATGATCGCGTACTGATTCTTGCCGCCAAGGCCCGTGCCCAGGAATAGGTCCGTCACATCCCGCTTCAGGCATTTGCGCCCGTTGAGGTAGTACTGGGAGTTGCCATCGCGGGTCAGCTCACGTCGCACCGAAATTTCGCTGTAGGCAGCGTACGGGCCGTCAATCTGTCCATCGCTGTTGTCGAACAGCAGCTCGACCGAAGCACGGCCAACCGGCTTACGGGTCTTGGACCCGTTGAAAATGACGTCCTCGCTGTCTGACGAACGCAGGTTCTTGAGACTGGTTTCGCCCAGCACCCAGCGCACCGCGTCGATGATGTTCGACTTTCCGCAGCCGTTGGGACCGACCACGCTGGTCAGATTCGATGGCAACGGCAGCTGGCTCGGATCCACAAAGGATTTGAACCCGGCGAGTTTGATACCCGAAAGTCGCATGATGAGGAGGTCCGCGCCCTGCTTGGGGCGTTGTTTATGTCGCCGTAACCGGCTCGGCTTGTGACGCGCTAGTGTAAATTAATGAACCCGCGCTGGCAGCTTTCATCAGCCATCGCGAATTCGCATTATTCCTTGACATTTCACTGGGTTTACCGCATGTCCACGCAGCCATCCAAAGCGCTGGAAACCTTCCCCAATCCCGCTCCGCAACGTGATTTCTGCATCCGGATGCGGATTCCGGAGTTCACCTGCCTGTGCCCGAAAACCGGGCAGCCCGACTTTGCGACGCTGTATCTCGAATACGTCGCCGACCGCAAATGCGTCGAGTTGAAGGCCCTCAAGCTGTACATCTGGAGCTTTCGCGACGTGGGCTGCTTCCACGAGGCGGTGACCAACCAGATGCTGGATGAACTGGTCCGCGCTACGCGTCCCCGCTACATGCGCCTGACCGCCGTGTTCAACGTTCGCGGCGGCATCTACACGCATGTCACGGCAGAACATCGCAAGAAGGGCTGGAAGGGCGCCTTGCCACCCCCGGCGTGGCATGTCGATCCCACCGGCGCGGGTCTGACCCCTACCTGAGCAGGCGCTGTGCAGCGCACGTTCATGTTGCCGCTGTCAGCCTTGAGGTTCGACAGTCCGGAAATTGGGTGAACCCGATGGGTATCTTGTCTTGGATCGTGCTGGGTCTGATTGCCGGCTTGCTGGCCAAGGTGTTAATGCCCGGAAAGGATCCCGGCGGCTTCATCATCACTATCCTGCTCGGCATCGCCGGCGCCTTTCTCGGCGGCTGGGTGGGCACCGCGCTGGGCATCGCCAGCTTCAACGGGTTCACCTTGCAAGGCATTCTCGTGGCGACGGCCGGCGCGATCCTGCTGCTGGTCCTTTACCGCGCGGTCAAGAAGGCTTAGCACGGCACCTCAGACTGCAGGCGGATAGCCGGTAATCTCGCGAATCCGCTGGTACAGCGGCTTGAGTTGCGCGTACATCCGGCTATAGACGTCGCGATATAGCGCATCGTAGAGGCTTACTGCGTCTGGCTGCGGTTCGAAGCGACGCCCCACCCGCGTCATTGCGCGTATTGCGCTCGGATAATCCGGATGCAAGCCAAGGCCCACAGCCGCGTTGATCGCCGCGCCAAGGGCCGAGGTCTCGTAGATCGCCGGCCGCTCGGCCGGCAGATTGAATACGTTGGCGGTGATCTGCATCGCCTGATCCGACTGCGAGCCCCCGCCGGCGACGCGCAACAGCCGGATCGGATGCCGCGTCTTTCTCTCGATCTGCTCCTTGCCGGCACGCAACCCGTAGATCAAGCCTTCGAGTATCGCGCGATAGACGTGGGCTCGGGTATGCACGTCACCAAAGCCAATGATGCCACCCTTGGCCTCAGGTCCGGGATCACGAACACCCGGAGACCAGTAGGGCTGCAACATCAACCCCATTGCGCCGGGCGGCACGCTGGCTACCAGCTCATCGAACAAGGTTTCGACCTCGACGCCGCTGCGCTCCGCAGCCTGCTGCTCTCGATGGGCGAACTCGCGCTTGAACCAACTTACCATCCAGAATCCGCGGTAGATCTGTATCTCGGTATTCCATGCCCGCGGCACCGCCGCCGGAAACGGCGGAATCAACCGCTGCACCTCGACATAACGCGACTGGGTGGTGTTGATGGTTGCCGTCGTCCCGAAACTGAGCTGCGCGATATCAGGTTCGAGTGCACCGCTGCCAAGCACCTCGCAGGCCTTGTCTGCGGCGCCGGCAATGATCCGCAGGCCTTCCGGCAAACCCAGCTCCGCGGCGGCAGCTGCCGTCAGCCGCCCGAGATCGGTGCCCGGCGGCCGCAGTTCCGGCAACTGCTCACGCCGCACCGCAAGCGCACGCCATTTGAAATCAGATGGCGCCGCCCAATCGAGGCGTTTGTAGTCAAACGGCACATAGCCGACCTGGGAGCCGGAAGAATCCACGCGGCGACCGGTCAGACGAAGATTGAGCCAGCCCGACAGGAACAGAAAGCTGGCCGTGTCCCTCCAAAGCTCCGGCTGGTGCTGCGCCAGCCAGTTGGCCTCGGCCTCCGACTGCATATGTCGCACCAGACCGCTGGCGCCTGCGATTCGAAACGCACTGTTCCAGAACAAGCCCATGTCGGGGGGCAATGAGCAGCGTCGCTGATCCAGCCAGATGATGGCTGGGCGCAAAACGCTGCCGGCTCGGTCAAGGCACACCAGTGTCGAGCGCTGCGTGGTCAGGCACAGAGCGCTGATCGCCTGCGGCTTGACCTCTCCATTTCGCCACAGCGCCTGGCAACAATCCGCTACCGCGCGCCAGTAGACTTCCGGGTCCTGCTCGCACCATCCCGGCTGTGGCGAGAGATAGGCCGGCTCGAATACGCGCTGCGCCTTGGCCAGCAAGTTGCCTTGGGCGTCAAAAACGATGGCGCGCGCGCTCTGCGTACCCACGTCGATGCTCAGTAAACGTGCATTCATCCGCTTGCAAACCTCATTGCGGGGGCGCGTGCTGCTGCTGCCAGTATTCCAGATAGTTCCGCAGCTCCTGCTGCCAGCGTTCGCCATCCCAGCCGAGTTCGGTCCGGCACAGCGTTTCGACCTTGGGCATCAGCGCCGCCCCCCCTTCCGGACTGACGAGGCCCAGACGCGTACGGCGCATCATCAAATCCTGCAGGTGGACCACGCGTTCGTGGCGCAGCGCCCAGCGCAACTCGGCCCAGGTATAGGGCGTGCCATCTATGCACTGCAGCTCGTCTCCGGGCATTTCCTGCAACAAGCGCCCGGCGCCGAGCACGCCCAGGCGGCCGTACAGACGGTGTTGCCCGGCGGCCACGACAGCGGACTCAAACACGGCTGCATCCTTGCCTGGCCGCAGCAGCGGCAGCTCCTTGCTGGCTGCCTTGAGTACCTGTCGGGCGGTTACCCTGAACGTCGTCAGCTTGCCGCCGGTGATGCCTATCAACCCTGGCTGCACCCAGAGCGCCGACTCGCGTGACTCCGATGACGGGTCATGCTGCCCGCTGGACACCACCGGACGCACACCCGAATAGCTGCATACCGCATCGGAGGCACGCAGCTTAAGCCTCGGAAACTGCGAACGCAGGCCCTCCATCAAATACTCCACCTCTCCGCTGACGATGCGCGGCCGCTCAAGCGCCTGATCGTGGTCGAGGTCGGTGGTGCCCAGCACCGTAGCCCCCTCCCATGGATAGGCAAAGATCGGGCGCCGATCGCGCGGATGCAGCCACGACACCGCCACCGGCAGGTCGAATCGCTGTGCCGGAAACACCAGGTGACTGCCACGTAACGGCCTCAACGCCGGCGCGGCACCTTGCCTGCCAAACTGCTCGGCCCACGCCCCGGTGGCGTTGACCACCACGCCCGCCGCCACAGTGCGGCGTGCGCCGTCGAGCCCATCGCTCAGGCTGACGCCCGCGACCCGGCCCGACTCGAAGCAGGGCTCGGCGCGAACATAGTTAAGCGCGGTAGCGCCGGCGTCGCAGGCGTCGAATATCAATCGCAACACCAGTCGTGCGTCGTCTGTGCGGGCGTCCTCGTAATGGACCGCACCCAGCAGCCTGTCGGCGTCCAGCTGGGGCAGCAAGGCGCGGACGTCTGCGGCGCCCAACCAGCCCGAGCGGCGCCTGCCGCCCATCGCGTCGTACAGCGCGAGCCCAACCTGCATCAGCCAGCGTCCCGGTCGCGCGCGCTCGCGAATCGGCATCAGAAAGCGCAGCGGCTCGACCAGTCCTGGCGCCTCCTCAAGCAGGCGCTGGCGTTCGCGCACCGACTCCAGCGTCAAGCGCCACTGCCCTTCTTTCAGGTAGCGCAATCCTCCGTGAACCAGCTTGGACGACCACGACGACGTACCGGATGCAAAGTCCCCGGCGTCGACCAGCAGCACGCTGGCCCCGCCGCGAACCGCCTCGCGCAAGATACCGGCGCCGGTAATGCCCCCGCCTATCACGATCAGATCGTAGCGATCCTGCAACTGCTGCAGTTCGGTGCGCATGGTCACCGGCCCCTGCAGCAGGTGACGACGGCATCAAAGCACAGAGCGGCAAGTCCGCTCATACGAAGAGCTTGCCGGGGTTCATCATGCCTTCGGGGTCGAACTCTCGGGCCATCGCCCGAATCAGGTCCATGCCCAACTCCCCCTTCTCCCTGGGCAAATACGGCGCGTGATCCACTCCCACGCCATGCTGATGACTGATCGTGCCACCATGCGCCACGATGGCCGCCGAAGCCGCGGCCTTGAGCCGGCGCCAGCGGTCCATGTCCGCGTCGGGGGTTCCAGCGGAACGGTACACAAAGGTTGAGTAGATACTGCAACCTTGCCGATACACATGCGACAGGTGGGTGAACGCGTGCACACGCTCGTTCTCTGCGGCCAGCGCATCGCGCGCCGCGACCTCAATTGCGCGCATCAAGCCGGTTACCTGAGGCCAGTTCACCGCAGTTTCCACCGTATCGGCAGCGTAACCCGCATCCCACAGGCTGTTTCGCAGCAGCGGCCCCCTGAACCGATTCTTGAGCCATCCCTGGCCGATGGCCTTGCCGACGTGAACGCCACCAAACCGCTTGGCAATCGCCAAGGCATCGCGACGCATGCGTCGGGTTTCAACCAGCGAGCCCGTGACACCCATCATCAGCATGCACTGGTTCTGTGAAACACCCCTGAGCCCAAGATAGCGCTGCAGCCACTTGATCAGCTTGGCGTGACCCGCCAGCCGCAGCTGCGTTTCCGTTTCAATTTCATTGGAGAGACGCAGCATCGAGAGCGGCAGTTCGCTCTGCGCGAGGCCGCGAATCGCTTCGACAGCGGCCGTCCAGTCTGGAAAGAACACCGCGTGGAAATCCTCACAGGCCGGCTGCCGGCGAACTCTTGCGGTCACTTCGGTCAGCAGACCCAACCTGCCTTCTGAGCCAAGTACGGCCTCCCTTAAGTCGGGGCCCGCTGAGGATGCGGGCACGCCACCGACCACCAGTTCGCCTCGCGGGGTCACGAGCCGTCCCGATGCAAACAGATTCTCGATACGCCCGTAGCGCAGCGACTGCTGCCCTGACGAGCGGGTTACGACCCAACCACCTAAGGTGGAATACTCGTATGACTGCGGAAAGTGCCCAAGCAAATAGCCGTGCTGCCGCAGCTGGGCCTCGACCAGGGGGCCGGGGGTCCCCGCTCCAAAGGTAGCCAACTGCGAGACCGGGTCCAGATTCAAAAGCCGGTTCATACGCTCGAGCGAGATATTCACGACCGGCCGATCGCTGGCCGGAACCTGCAGATGACCGACGACGCTGGTACCTCCGCCATACGGAATCACCACGGCGCCGATCTTTCGAGCTTCTGCGAGCGCGGCTTGGGCCTCCAGATGGGTAGCTGGCAGCGCTACCGCATCGGCGACTGGTCCAATCTCACCGCTGCGCAGCGCGACCCAGTCAGGAAAGCTTTGACCGCGCGCATGCAGCAGGCGTACACGCGGATCACAGCTGAAGAGCGCCCCGCCGGACGGGATACGCCCGGAAGGCACGCGGGCCAGGGCTTGCTCAAGGCTCGCGTCAGCACGTGGCTGGCCCGGACCAAGGCGCTGCTTCAGAAAGTCACGTGCGTCCTCGGTTAAGGGGCTGTCGTCTGCATCGTCGCCCCAGCCATTCCAACGCCGCATTGGTATCTCCGCACGGTTAAAGTCGCGCTGGAGTATAAGCGTACGGTGTAACGCTAGGCCGCGGCCACCGGTGAGCGTCGCTCAGGCTGCGCGAACATCGAAGCGGGCGCTCGTGGCTGCGCTGACACGTCGCAACGTATCGATCGTCACCCAAGGCAATCCGTCCAGCTGTCCCTTGAGCACGGCCGCGGGCGCACCGGGCTCGCCCAAGCTGCTGACCACCAGGGCCGCCTGGCTGAAGTCCTGTGCCAGCGTGTCACTGTTGACCGTCACCACCGCGGGCACGCCGGCCGCCGTCGCGGCCCGCAGTCCCATCTCGGAATCCTCCAACGCGACGCACTCGTTCGCATGTACACCCAGGCGTTGCAGCGCCAGCCGATACAGGTCCGGCGCCGGCTTCTTGTTCTGGACCTCTTCGCCGCTGGCAATCACGGCCACCTCTGCAGCCAGTTCCGGACCCATGCTGTATCTCAGAACCGGCTTCAAGGTGCGCAGACTGGCGTTGGTCACGATCGCGAGACGTACGCCCGCAGCACAAGAGTCACGCATCAGGCGCGCGATACCCGGCCGCAGCGGTACGCGCCCTTGTCGCATCAGGCGCTTGAAGTAGTGGGATTTCAGCTCATGGACCTTGGCAACCCAGGCATCCAGATCCAACTCAGCCTCGGCCGCCTGTTCGCCAAGATCAGGGGCGTAATGGAGGACGAAATGCTTGAGCCGTTCGCGGCCGCCCGGCTGGCGCAAAAGCTTTCTATAGAGCTTCGGGCCCCAGCGGAATTCCAGGCCCAGTTTGCGGAATGCCCGGTTATACGCCGGCCGGTGACCCTTGGCTTCGGTATCAGCCAACGTACCATCGACATCGAAGAGCACCGCCTTTAGCGTCATCGGCAGGAGCCGCGACCGGGGCAGTCGCTCGAACAAGAATCCTCAGATTCCATCTCGGAGCATCAGCGGGTTACAAGGTAAAGTTAATGTAACATGCCGGCGCCCCGACGACCTCATTTTCTCCGTCCTCCTTGTGTGCGATGATGGCAAACGCCCTGCCCACACCCTACTGTGGCCGATTTGCCCCCACTCCGAGTGGGCCGCTGCATCTGGGCTCCTTGCTGACCGCGCTGGCCGGCTGGCTGCAGGCGCGCACGGCTTCAGGCCGTTGGCTGCTGCGCATCGATGACCTCGACCAAGCGCGCTGCCCCTCCGGTGCGGATCAAATCATCCTGCAACAGCTCCAGGTTCATGGCCTGCACTGGGACGGAACACCGCGCTATCAAAGTGATCATCTGCAGGCGTATATCGACGCGCTACAAGCCTTGAAACGACTGTCGACGGTTTATTGTTGCGCATGCACGCGTGCAGACTTTCTCCGACGCGCGCGCCACGGTATTGATGGCCCAATATATGACGGCCACTGCCGCAAGCTCGGCCTCAGCGACACACACGGCGCCCTGCGCTTTGCGATGCCCCCGGGGCCGGCCTGCATCGCAACGTATCCATCGGGACAGCGCTGCGCAGACGCCGAGCGCGAGCTCGGCGACTTCGTTCTTCTGCGCAGTGACGGCGTCGTTGGTTATCAACTGGCCAGTGCAGTAGACGAACAGGCACAGGGTATTACCGAGGTCGTGCGGGGCACCGATCTGTTGGCGTCGTCCCTGAGACAATCCGTGCTGCTGGATTGCCTGGGCGCAGTCAAACCGCGCTACCTGCACCTGCCCGTCCTGTGCACTCCCGACCTCCGCAAGCTGTCCAAACAGAATCACGCGGCTGCACTGGACTGTTCGACTCCTGCTCGCAATCTGGTCCGATGCCTGGGCTGGCTGGGCCAGAAGCCGCCTCCCGCACTCGCCCAAGCTGCGACCCAGGAGGTACTGGGCTGGGCCCTCGCGCATTGGCAGCCGCGTGCGATTCCGGACTGCGGCTCACTGCAGGTGGAGTAGCCCGGCCAACTCTGGCATGATGCTCTGCAGCAAGTGCAGTGCAACATTGCATACGAATTAAGGCCTTATGTCCGAACTCCGCGTTGTCAAAAAGTATCCGAACCGCCGTCTGTACGACACCCATATCAGTCGCTACATCACGCTGGAAGAGATTCGCCAGCTGGTGCTGAACAACATCAAGTTCAGAGTCGAAGACAAGCGTAGCCAGGAAGACATCACTCGCAGCATCCTGCTCCAGGTCATTGCTGAGCAGGAAGAAGGTGGGAATCCGATTTTCACCACCCAGCTGCTGGAGTTCATCATTCGCTACTACGGCGACCCCATGCAGAACAGCATCGGCCGGTATCTGGAGCTGTCAATCAGGTTGTTTCAAGAGCAACAATCCCACTTCACCGAGCAGATGCGCCAGATGCTTGGCCAGGCACAGCAGCCGTTGCAGATTCTCAAGGAACTGGCCGATAACCAGGTGCCGATCTGGAGATCCGTGCGCAAAGAGTTCCTTCGCAACCTCTCAACCAAGGCTAAAGCCATCAAGCGGCGCGGCCACCGGGACGATGGCACGGAATCTGCTTCGGATGAGCGTGATCCGACGTGATGCGGCATCGCAGCATCACGATGACACTTGCGTCACAAATAGTTCGAATACAAAGTATAACTGTATGATTTTTATGATTTTATATTTAAGATCAATTTATTGACACAACAGTAAGTAGCCCCTATACTGCACCGCAACATAACACGGAAAGCAAAAACCCGGTAAAGCCGGGTGGCACTACCGGGTTATAAACGAATTTGCCGTCTCCTCCAGAAAGGCCTCGCGCCTTTCTCGCACTTAGCCCCCCTCCCCTGGGGGGCTTCTTTTTTTAGACGGCATTTTGGGCCCGTTCAAACAGGCTCTGATTTAACCACCCACCCCCAGAAAAGCCAGCGGCGCAGTAATCTGCGCCGCAGACCTATTGGCGTGGCCGGGCTGGCGACCGCTTGCGGCCGCCAGCCCGGACAAAACCCTTATGCAGTTACCTCCAGATCCTTCATGGACAGGCGAATCTTTCCGTCACGGCTGACTTCCAGCACCTTGACGCGAACCGTCTGCCCTTCCTTGACGACATCGTCCACCTTGTCCACGCGCTGATCAGCGAGTTGAGAGATGTGGACCAGCCCGTCCTTCCCCGGCGCGATGGTTACAAACGCACCGAAATCCATGATCTTGGCAACCTTGCCCTCATAGATCGTGCCGACTTCGACGTCACGCGTCAGTGCATTGATGCGCGCGATCGCGGCCTCAGCCGCCTTGCCATCAACAGCGGCAATCTTGATCGTACCGTCGTCCTGGATGTCGATCGATGTGCCCGTTTCCTTGGTGATCGACTGAATCGTCGAGCCGCCCTTGCCAATCACTTCCCGGATCTTGTCCGGGTGAATCTTGATCGTCGTGATTCGCGGTGCAAACGGTGACAATTCCGCGCGAGCCTTCGGAAGCACCGAGTTCATCGCCTCAAGAATATGCAGACGCGCGATCTGAGCCTGGCTCAAGGCCTTGGCCATGATCTCGCCGGTAATTCCGGCCACCTTGATGTCCATCTGCAGGGCCGTTACGCCCTCGGTGGTGCCGGCAACCTTGAAGTCCATATCACCCAGATGATCTTCATCACCGAGGATGTCGGTCAGCACCGCCCAGCGACCCTCTTCCAGAATCAATCCCATGGCAACACCGGCTACCGGCGCCTTGATCGGCACGCCTGCATCCATCAGCGCAAGACATGCGCCGCAGACCGACGCCATGGACGAAGAACCGTTGGACTCGGTTACTTCGGAAACCACGCGTACGATATACGGAAATTCCTTGTCGAGATCCGGCATCACCGCTGCGACGCCGCGCTTTGCCAGTCGGCCGTGACCAATTTCGCGACGCTTGGGCGAATTGACACGACCCGTTTCGCCAACGCAGTACGGAGGGAAGTTGTAGTGAAACATGAAGTTCTCATGCCACTCGCCTTCTACCGCATCAATGATCTGGTAGTCCTTGCCGCTGCCTAGCGTGGTCACTGCGACCACCTGGGTTTCGCCACGGGTGAACACGGCCGAACCGTGCGCACGCGGCAGCAGGCCGGTGCTCATCGCCAGCGGGCGCACCGTCACCAGGTCTCGACCATCGATACGTGGCGAACCATCCAGAATGCGATTCCGCACAATCTTGGCTTCAAGCTCGTGGAACTCGCTCTTGAGCTGGTTCTCCGTGAACGTCGCGTCCGCTGGACGCGCTGCGACCGCTGCCTTGCGCACCTCACCGAGCTTGGCGTAGCGCGCCTGCTTGTCGGTCAGCGTATAGGCTTCCGCAATCTTGGATTCATACGGTTTGACGAACTCACGGACGGCACTCAAATCAGCGGCCTTCCATTCCCACTTGGGCTTGCCGGCTTCGGCGGCAAACTCGTTGATGGCCTGGATTGCAGCCTGCATTTGCTCGTGGCCGAACATCACGGCGCCGAGCATGACCGCCTCGCTGAGCATCTGGGCCTCGGACTCAACCATCAGCACAGCGTCCTTGGTGCCGGCGACGACCAGATCGAGCTGCGAGGTCTCGAGTTCGGTCGCCGTCGGGTTCAGGATGTAGTTGCCATCCTTGTAGCCCACGCGCGCAGCGCCGATGGGGCCTGCAAACGGCAGGCCGGACAAGGCCAGCGCGGCCGAGGCGCCAAGCAAGGCCGGGATATCACCATCCACTTCGGGATTGAGTGACATCACCATCGCGATGATCTGAATCTCGTTATAGAACCCGTCCGGAAACAGTGGACGAATCGGACGATCGATAAGACGCGAGGTCAGCGTCTCCTTTTCCGTCGGACGGCCCTCGCGCTTGAAGAAGCCACCCGGAATGCGACCACCGGCGTAGAACTTCTCCATGTAGTCAACGGTGAGCGGAAAGAAATCCTGCTCGGGCTTGGCCTCTTTCTTGCCTACGACGGAGACGAAAACCACGGTCTCGTCAACGGTCACCATGACCGCGGCGCCGGACTGCCGCGCAATCGCGCCGGTCTCAAGAGTTACGGAATGCTTGCCGTACTGGAAGGACTTCTTCACGGGCACGGCAGGAGTGGCAGGAATTGCCATAGGGAGCACCTGCATAGTCAGTAGCGGGTAGAAACGAAAAGCGCCGCGTATCAGCGGCGCAGACCGAGCTCAGCAATCAACTTCGTGTAGCGCGATTCATCCTTGCGCTTCAGGTAATCCAGCATCTGGCGACGCTGATTCACCATCTTCAGCAAGCCACGACGCGAGTGATTGTCCTTCTTGTGCTGCTCGAAGTGCGGGCTCAGTTCGCTGATACGGGTCGTCAACAGCGCCACCTGAACTTCAGGAGACCCCGTATCGCCGGTACCACGGGCAAACTTCTTGACCACATCCGCTTTACGCTCAACCGTCAACGTCATTGCTTCCAGCTCCAAATGCTTAGCTAAATTCGAGTCTTAACTTAATCCAGTCGAACATAATAGCTGTTTA
>JBFJJW010000069.1:0-14515 GCA_041612095.1 Solimonas sp.
AATCCTCCGTGGAATCGATCAAGGGCATGAACCTCTATGCCCTGACCAAGACGGTGTCCCCACCCAACAAGGCGGGCGAGGCCCATCTGCTGCACGTGCCGATCGACCGGATCGCCAATCAGACCGGCGTATGGGTCTACAACAAGAGTGTGGGCCGCGCTCGACGCATCGGCGAGGTGGGTTATGACAACCCGCTGTTCGATGGCCTGATGACGCACGACCAGCTCGACATGTTCAACGGCCCGCTTGATCGCTATACGATCAAGCTGCTGGGCAAGAAGGAAATGCTGATTCCATACAACAGCTACAAGCTGTATGACCCTGCGGTCAAGTACAAGGACATCATTACCAAGGGACACATCAATCAGGCGCTGACTCGCTACGAGCTCCATCGTGTCTGGGTTATCGAAGCTCAGGTCAGGCCCGGCTTCACGCACCGCTACAAGCGGCGCACCTTCTACGTCGACGAAGACTCCTGGATCGTGCATCTGCAGGACATCTACGACGAGCGGGATCAGTTCTGGCGCACAGCAGAGTCGCATTCGATCAACTTCGCCAATGTGCCGGTCATGGTCAACGGCGTACAGGTCCACTACGACCTGCAGTCGCGCCGCTATGTCGCGATCAACCTCACCAACGAAGAGCGCCAGTTGATTGAATACGACTGGGAGGAAACCCCGGGCTATTTCTCGCCGGCCACACTCAAGCGCTTTGCAACCACTACTCAGAAGTAAGCGGCAAACGCCGGCAAGGCGCAGGATCGCGTCGCCCGCCATAGTAAGTGGCAATTCAGCTTCACTCCCTAGAATGCAGTCAGTAGCGGGAAACCGCTCAGGCTCAGGGAGAGACGGAATGTGCAGATTCGGCAACGACCGTCAGAGCCGTATGCCTCTGGCCGATGCGGCAGGAACGGATAGCCGACCGCATCAGCGGATGCAATCAGGCGTGGACGCAGCTGGCCCGCCCGACTAAATTAAGTCGATGTTTACACGAGTACTTCTGGTGTTCCTGCTGTCCGTAACTGCGGCGCCCCTGCCAGCGGTTGCGGCGCGGCCGGTGAAGGAAGTACTGGGTGGTGGCATCTCGACCGAACTGCTCCCTGGCCGTTCGCGGATGAGCCCCGAGCAGGCGGCGCGTGAGATTCAACGCCGGCATGGCGGTCGCGTGTTGTCGGTTCAGGCCGACGGCAATGGCTACCGGGTAAAGATGTTGAAGGATGGCGAAGTCCGTATTTATCAGATCAACCCTTGAGTACAGTCGATCATGCGCGCATTAGTCATTGAAGACGATCCGGATCTGCGAGTGCAGGTCTCCAGATTCCTGAGCGAAGAGGGCTTTGCGGTCGATACCGCAGCCGACGGCGATCAGGGCAGCTACATGGCCGAGGAGTATCCGACCGATATCGCCATCATCGATCTGGGACTGCCGGGCGCATCCGGGCTGGACATCATCCGCAAGGTACGCAAGGGTGGCCGCAAGTACCCGATCCTGATCCTGACCGCGCGCGACGGCTGGCAAAGCAAGGTCGAGGGCCTGGAGTCCGGCGCCGACGACTATCTGGTCAAACCGTTTCAGCGCGAGGAATTGCTCGCGCGAGTGCGCGCCCTGCTGAGGCGTGTCGGCGGCTGGACCCAATCGCAGCTGACATCCGGCCCATATGTGGTCGATATCGGCGCTCACAGCATCCTGGCCGACGGCAAGCCGGTCGAGCTGACCAGCTACGAATTCCGAGTGCTGGAGCATCTGCTGACCCACGCCGGCAAGGTCGTTTCCAAGACCGAGTTGACCGAACATCTGTATACCGAAAATGAGGAACGCGACAGCAACGTCATCGAGGTGTTCATCCGCCGCTTGCGCTCCAAGCTCGACCCTGAAAGCCAGTACAACCCGATCACCACCCTGCGTGGGGCCGGGTACCGCTGGGACCTGCCGCGCGCCTGACGGCCCGCCACCCGGCGAATCACCGCGATGCCGCACCTGGGGGGACCGGCCGTCGCCGCCACCAAGAGGCCTCTACGCTTCAACCTGCTGACTTCGCTGCGGGCGCGGCTGCTGCTGACCATGGCGCTGACCCTGACGGCCTTTGTCGGGTTGGGGGGCATCGCGATGGAGCACGCCTTCCGCAATAGCCTGCTGCTGGCCCAGGAGGAAAAGCTGCTGGGCCTGGTGTATTCACTGTTGGGCGCCGCATCTCCATCCACGGACGGCAATCTGACGATCGCGCTGGACGCAGTACCCGACCCGCGTCTGCGGCAGCCGTTCTCGGGCCTGACCGCCGCCCTGTTCAACGAGAACGCGTTGGCAGTGTGGTCATCCTCTGCCTTCCTCTCCCTGCCGCTGACCCAGAACCCGGCCGTGGGCGAATGGCAGTTTGCGACCTTCGACGAACCGCGTCTGTTCTCGCTGAGCTTCGGTCTGCGCTGGATAGACGCGTCGGAAGATCCGCGCCGCTACACCGTCGTGGTCATGGAAGACCGCAGCGGCTTCGACCGGCAACTCGCTACATTCAGAACCACATTGTGGGGCTGGTTGGGCGCGACCGTGATCAGCCTCAACATTGCGCTGCTGATGTTGCTGCGCTGGGGGCTCTCTCCATTGCGCCGACTGGGGCGCGAGCTGCAGGCGATAGAATCAGGCAAGCAGACGCAGATTGAGGGCGTGTACCTGGAGGAACTGCAACCGCTGACCCGCGACCTGAACGCGATGATCGTCAGCGAGCGCCAGCAGCAGACACGCTATCGAAATGCGCTGGGCGACCTCGCCCACACGCTGAAGACGCCGCTGGCGGTACTAAGGGGACTCAGCGATGAAACCGGACTCGCCGAAGAGCACCGGGAACAGCTGCGCGAACAGGTGGGTCGCATGCAGCACATCGTCCATCACCAGCTGCGACGCGCCGCCGCCGCAGGCAGCCGTACTCTGACAGAGCCGGTGGCAATACGACCGCTGAGCGACAAGATCATCGCCGCGCTCACCAAGGTCTATGCGGATCGCGGTGTGCGATTCGAAAACTGGATCGTCCCCAATCTGCGCTTGCGCGTCGATCAGGGTGATCTCTACGAGCTACTGGGCAACCTGCTGGACAATGCAGCCAAGTATGGCCATGGCCATGTGCGGCTGTCCGCGACGCTGTCGCAGAACAGCTGCAATCTGGTGGTCGAAGACAATGGCATGGGACTCCCCGATCGCCCGGAGGAACTGCTGGAGCGCGGCGCGCGAGCGGATCGACGCGAAGCGGGCCAAGGTCTGGGGCTGGCGGCCGTGGTCGAGATCGTTCGCGCGTTCGAAGGTCAGCTGCTGATGGAAAGCTCGCCGCTGGGCGGCGCCAAGATCACCGCACAGCTGCCGCTACGTTGATCAGGCCGAGCTCGGCAGCTTCAGGAAGTGCTGGCGGTAATAGCGCAGCTCTTCGATGGAATCCCGGATGTCGTCCATCGCCAGGTGACTGGACTGCTTGCTGAAACCTCTTGCCACCTCAGGGGCCCAGCGGTTGCACAACTCCTTGAGCGTGCTGACATCGAGGTTGCGGTAGTGAAAATAGCGCTCCAGCTCCGGCATCCAGCGTGCCAGAAATCGCCGGTCCTGACAGATCGAGTTGCCGCAGATCGGTGACTTCCCCGCCGGCACCCACTGCGCCAGAAACGCGAGTGTCTGCCTCTGTGCCTCAGCCTCGTCCACGGCACTGCGCTGTACCCGCATCGTGAGGCCAGAGCCGCCATGCTGTCGCGTGTTCCACTCGTCCATGGCGTCGAGTTCGGCATCGTCCTGATGCACTGCCAGCACCGGCCCCTCTGCCAGCACGCGCAGCTCGGAATCGGTGACGATCGTGGCGATCTCGATGATGCGGTGACGCTCCGGCACCAGGCCGGTCATCTCAAGATCAATCCATATCAGGTTGTCGGGGCTGGTCGTCACAGGGAAATCATTCATTGGAGGGGTTCCGGGGCGGTGCTATGGTGAAGCAATAACGCGTTTGCCGCCACGCTGCGGTGAACGGCCCATGCTCTGGAGGAGTTTGGACATGACACGTGATGGTGACGTGCTACGCACTATCGGCAATACGCCGCTGGTGGAGCTGCGCAAGCTGGATACCGGCTTGTGCAGACTGTTCGTCAAGCTGGAGAGCCAGAATCCGACAGGGTCGATCAAGGATCGCATTGGCCTGTCCATGATCGAGGCTGCCGAACGCAGCGGCAGCATCCAGCCCGGCGGCACCTTGATTGAGGCGACTGCGGGCAACACCGGCCTGGGTCTGGCGCTGGTCGCAGCACAGAAGGGCTATCGCCTGATTCTGGTGATTCCCGACAAGATGGCGCAGGAGAAGGTGCTGCACCTCAAGGCGCTGGGTGCGGAGGTGCGCATTACCCGTAGCGACGTCGGCAAGGGCCACCCCGACTACTATCAGGACATTGCCGAGCGACTGGCACTGGAAACACCCGGCAGCTTCTACGTCAATCAGTTTGCCAACCCGGCCAACCCGCTGGCGCACGAAGCCACCACGGGTCCGGAAATCTGGGCGCAGACGGAGCACATGCTCGACGCCGTGGTCGTTGGCGTTGGCAGCGGCGGCACACTCACCGGATTGTCGCGCTACTTCTCACGGGTCGCCCCGCAGGTCGAGATGGTACTGGCCGATCCCAAGGGCTCGATCCTGACCGATGTCGTGCGTACCGGCAGCATCCAGAAGCCGGCCGGCAGCTGGCTGATCGAGGGTATAGGCGAGGATTTCGTTCCCCCCAACTGTGACCTTTCGCGCGTACGCCTCAGCTACGAAATTCCCGATGAGGAGAGTTTCATGACCGCACGCGAGGTGCTGCTGAAGGAGGGCATCCTCGGCGGCTCCAGCACCGGCACGCTGGTGGCTGCGGCGCTGCGATATTGCCGGGAGCAGACCTCACCCAAACGGGTCGTTACCTTTATCTGCGACAGCGGCAACAAGTACCTGTCGAAGATGTACAACGATCACTGGATGTTCGAGCAGGGCATGCTGCAGCGTCCCCAGCAGAACAACCTGCTGGATCTGATCGTGCGTCGTTACTCGGAAGGATCTGCGGTAACCGTCGGACCGGCCGATACCCTCCTGCACGCCTATCGCCGGATGAAGCTGGCCGACGTCTCGCAGCTGCCGGTCATGGACGGCGACCAACTGGTGGGCATCATCGACGAGTCGGATCTGATGCAGCATGTCCATCTGGACCCCGCCCGCTTCAGCGAGCGCATAGACGCTGCCATGGTCACCCAACTGGAAACCGTGCGCTCAGACGCCGCCATCAGCGAACTGATGCCGATCTTCGCGCGCGACCATGTCGCGATCGTGGCCGATGCGGGGCGTTTCGTCGGCCTGATCACCCGCATTGACCTGCTGAACTATCTGCGCAAGCAGCTGTAAGCGCCCCACGGAATTGGGCACACTGCGCGCCTATGCACGAAACCATTGCCGCCGTCTTCGACTTCGACGACACCCTCGCCCCGGACACCACCACCGGCTTTCTCCGCGATAGCGGCATCAGCGACATCGCCAGGTTCTGGAAGGAGGAGGTGGCACCGCTGACCACACGCGAGGACTGGGATCCGGTCCCGGCTTACCTGTACAAGATGATCGAGGCCGCGCGCAACGCGCGCATACCGCCGATCACGCACGAGCGGCTGGCCGATTGGGGCCGACGCGCTCCACTGCATCCCGGAGTGGAGACGCTGTTCGGGCGCCTGCGCAAGGCCGCGCGCGAAGCCAACCCCCGCGCGCAGCTGGAGTTCTACGTGATCTCCAGCGGCATTGGCGACTTGTTGCGCCATACCCGTATTGCCGGCGAATTCACCGAGATCTGGGCTTCAGAGTTTCACTATGACGCCGACGGCAGCGCAATCTTTCCGAAGCGCGTGGTCAGCTTCACCGACAAAACCCGCTATCTGTTCCAGGTGCAAAAGGGCCTGATCGGGCCCGCGCACCGCGGTCAGCCCTTCGAGGTCAACCGCAAGCTCACTGCGGAGCAGATCCGGGTGCCCCTGGACCGGATGATCTTCGTTGGTGATGGCTATACCGACATTCCCTGCTTCTCGCTGCTGCGACAGCATCGCGGCATGCCGATCGCGGTATATGACCCCAGCCATCAGGAGAAATGGGGCAGCGCCTTCCAGTTCGTTCGCGATGGCCGCGTAGCCAATCTGCATTCCGCCAACTATGCCGAAGACTCCGATCTGAGCCGCTTCCTGGTGATGGCCGTGCGTCAGCTGGCTACCGATATCGCGCTCGCCGCGCGCACCTACCAAGGCTAATGCCATGAGCCAAACGTCCAAACCCGGCTTCGCAACACGCTGCATCCACGCCGGACAGACACCAGACCCGAGTACCGGGGCCGTGATGCCGCCAATCTACGCGACCTCCACCTACGTACAGCGTTCACCCGGCGTACACCAGGGCTATGAGTACTCACGCAGTCAGAACCCGACGCGCTTTGCCTACGAGCGTTGCATCGCCGATCTGGAGGGCGGCACGCTGGCTTACGCGTTCGCGTCCGGCTTGGCGGCTACCGCCACCTTGCTCGATGCCCTGCCCGCAGGCGCGCATGTCATCGCCAGCGACGACATGTACGGCGGCAGCTATCGCCTGTTCGCACGCGTGCGCGCCCAGTCTGCCGGCCTGCGATTCAGCTTCGTTGACATGCGGGATACCCGCAACATCGAGGCCGCGATCAGACCCGAGACGCGGCTGATATGGGTGGAAACCCCCAGCAACCCGATGCTCAAGCTCGCCGACCTTCCGGCAATCGCCGCCATTGCACAGCACCATAAGCTGATTGCGGCGGCCGACAACACGTTTGCGTCGCCGGCGCTGCAGAATCCACTGGCGCTGGGCTTTGACGTGGTCATGCACTCCGGAACCAAGTACATCAACGGTCATTCCGACGTTGTCAACGGACTGCTCGTAGTCGGCGGCAACACCGAACTGGCCGAGCGCCTGAGCTTCCTGCAGAACGCGGTTGGCTCGGTGCTGGGGCCCTTCGACAGCTTTCTGGCACTGCGGGGCGTGAAGACGCTGGCCTTGCGCATGCAGCGTCATTGCGAGAACGCCCTGGAGCTGGCCGGCTGGCTGCAGGCCCATCCGCAGGTGGCGCGTGTGCACTACCCGGGCCTCTCCAGTCACCCGCAGCATGCGCTGGCACGGCGACAGATGCCACGCGGATTCGGCGGCATGATCAGCATGGAGCTCAGGGGCGGCCTCGAGGATGCGCGGCGCTTTCTCGAGCGCTGTGAAGTCTTCGCGCTGGCTGAGTCCCTGGGCGGCGTCGAGAGCCTGATCGAACATCCGGCGATCATGACGCACGCCAGCGTGCCCGCCGAAACCCGCGCGGAACTGGGGATCAGCGACACCTTGTGCCGACTCTCCGTCGGCATCGAAGATCTGGCGGACCTGCGCGCCGACCTCGAGCACGCCCTGCATCGCTGAAGCCCGGTTAAAATTGCCGGCCTTCCGCTTACCGCCCTCCGGAGCCCCATGTCGGAACTCAAGACCAAGCAATGCGTACCCTGTGAAGGTGGCGTACCCGCGCTGGATCTGGGTGCGGTCACCAAACTGCGCCAGCAGCTGGACAAGCGCTGGAAGTTGATCCGCGAAGGCAAGGCCATCGAGGCCAGCTTCGAGTTCGACAACTACTGGCAGACCACTGCCTTCGTCAACGCCGTGGCATGGATCGCGCATACGCAGGACCACCATCCCGACATCGCGTTTGGCTACAAGCTGGCGACGATCACCTACTGGACGCACGCCGTGGGTGGTCTGTCGGAGAATGACTTCATCTGCGCAGCGCGGATAGATGCGGTACTGGCCTGAGCCCGGACATCCCGACGCCGGCTGCGGCTAGAACGGCAGCCGCCCCGAGAAGGCATGCGTCAGCGTGCCGCCATCCACGTACTCGAGCTCCCCCCCCATCGGCACGCCGTGGGCGATACGGGTCACCTTGATCGATCGGGTACGCGCCATCTCCGCCAGATAGTAGGCGGTGGCCTCACCCTCTACCGTGGGATTGGTGGCAATGATCAGCTCGTCCACATCCCCCGCATCGAGCTGGCCGGCCAGCAACGGCAGGCCCAGCTCATCCGGGCCAATTCCGTCCAGGGGGGACAGCCGCCCCATCAGCACAAAGTAGCGGCCGCGGTAAGCCGTACCCTGCTCGATGGCCATTAGGTCAGCCGGTCCCTCGACCACGCACAACTGCCCCGCGCTGCGCCGCGACGTGACGCAATAGCTGCAGGATGCGTCCTCGCAGAACATCCGACAGCTCGGGCAGCGGCCCACGCCAGCCAGGGCGTCAGTAAGCGCAGCGTCCAGATGCTCAGCGCCGACGCGGTCACGATCGAGCAGATGAAACGCCATGCGCTGTGCGGATTTTGGGCCCACGCCGGGCAGGCGTCGCAAGGCGTCAATCAGTCGGGTCAGGCGGGGGCTGTATGGATTCAAGGCAAGCACGGGCGAGTAGAGCCGGAAACACCCGGCGCCCGCATAGGATACCGAGCTTAAGCCGCCGGTGGCGCGCGATTGGTCGCCGGTACGCTGGGGCCGTCGACTGCACGCAGACGGCGGCTACCGGCATCAACCCCATACGCAGCGCCGAAGGTCTCGCCGCCGCCGGGTTCTGCAACCTGATCGACGTACCACCACTCGCCCTGGGTCCGTTCCGGGGTGATGTCGAGCAGCATGTAGCCCTTGCGCGCAAGATCCACGTATTTCATATGTGGATTCAGCAGCTTCAGCACCGGCGTGAAGTCGTTCAACGCCTCCAGGCCCGGTGAGGTCACCGAGGTGCAGACAAACTCCACCGCGACCGAACCCTCGCCACTCAGGGGGTTGTAGACCAGTGGATTGCTTGGATCACGGCATAGATCCATCGCCCAGGAGGTATGGATGTCGCCGGTCAGCACCACCGCATTTTCGATATCCAGCGATGTCAGCAGATCGAATACGCGTGCACGCTCGGCACGATAGCCGTCCCACTGATCGGTGTTCAGCAACACGCCGCCGGTACTCACCACGGGCAGCCCCTGCAGCAGACTCTGCAGCTCAGGGATCGTCATCCCCGTCAGTGTCGACAGCTCCGGCAGACTCGGAATGCGCAGCTGGCCGAACATCACCTGCTGTCCCAGAAACTTCCAGCGAGCGCCGCCGCGCGCCAGCTCGGTTTCCAGGAAGGCCAGCTGCCGATCGCCCAATAGCGAACGCCCCTGGTCGTTCACCGCAGCGGCGTCGGTCATGCTGGCCTGCAGATCACGGCCGATCAGACGGGTGTCCAGCATCACGAAATCGGCGAGATCGCCATAGCGGAAGCTGCGATAGATGCGTTCGCGACTATTTGGATCCACCTGACGGATCGGCAACCACTCGTAATACGCCTGGATGGCCTCGGCCTTGCGCAGCGCCCACTCGCCCTCTGCCCCTTCGCTGTGGTTGCTGGCGCCCTCACGCCATGCGTTATCTGCGGTCTCATGGTCATCCCAGATCGAGATGAAGGGGAACTGCCGATGCAACTCCTGCAGGTCAGGATCGGCCTTGTACTGGGCATGCCGCTGGCGATAGTGGGCGAGTTCGAGAATCTCGTGAGCCGGCTCATACGGCCGCACGGTTCCATATTCGCCGGTTGCATACTCGTAGATGTAATCACCCAGATGCAGAATCACATCCAGATCGGCACGCTCCGAGAGCTTGCGGTAGGCGTTGAAGTAGCCATGCGCCAGGCTGGAGCAGGACACGACGCCAACCCGCAAACGATCCAGTGCGCCTACAGGCGCGGTGCGGGTGCGCCCTACCGGCGACTGTATGCCTCCGACCGCAAACTGGTAGTAGTACGTGACCCCCGGCTTCAGGCCGAGCGCGTCCACCTTGACGGTGTAGTCACGTGCGCTGCTGGTGGCAACGGTTCCGGTGGCGACCTTGAGACTCAACTCAGGATCCTCGGCCACCACCCACGACACGTTGACCGGACCGTCAAGCCCGGATACACGGGTCCACAGCATCACCCTGTCGGCAAGCGGGTCGCCGCTGGCCACACCGTGCCTGAAGGCCGCCGCGCCGCCACTGGAGTCCTGTGAACCGCCGCAACCGGACAACACGGGTAACGAGCCGAGCACGGCTGCGCCCGCCCCGGCATGCTTGAGAAAATCACGGCGACTCAAACCCTTGCGACGAATGCGCAATTTGCGGCGACGCGGTCCAGACATGGGAGCCTCGGTTGCAAGGTGACGGGACGCGCTGCGCGCGTGGCGACTTCCGGCCGCCTATCCGGCAAGCCTAAGCTCGGGGCGTTGCAGCCTCGTGACAGCTGCCGCCCCGGTTCAGAACGACTGCTTGCGCAACTGCTTCTCCTGCATCACCACGGTGGCGATCTCTTCGATCGACATGTTCGCGGAGTTCACGAACGGAATGCCATGCTTGCGGTACAGCTGTTCGGCCTGCCGCAGCTCATACGCGCACTGCTGCAAGGACGCGTAGCGCGAGCCGGCGCGCCGCTCGGTACGGACCTGCGCCAGCCGCTCCGGATCCGACGTCAACCCGAAGCAACGGGCCTCCAGACCCTTGAGCGCCGCCGGCATGCGCAGGGCCTCCAGCTCGTCCTCTACCAGCGGCAGGTTGGTGGCGTACAGCCCGTGTTGCAACGCCAGATACAGACTGGTGGGTGTCTTGCCGCAACGTGAGGGCGCGATGAGGATGACATCGGCGCGACCGAGATCCCTTACCGAGGCGCCATCATCGTGCTCCATCGAGTAGTTCATCGCCGCGATGCGCGCGGTGTAGCGACGCTGGTCCGCCACACCATGGGCCCGGCCCTGCGCGTGCGTCGATTTGACGCCGAGCTCGGCTTCGATCCCGTGCACGAACTGGTCAAAAAGGTCGAGGAACAGCCCTTCCGTCCCGCGTAGAATGGCCCGGACTTCATCGTTGACCGTGGTGCTGAAAACCAGTGGCCGCAAGCCGCTGTCGCGGACAACGAAGTTGATATAGTCGACGGTGCTGCGCGCCTTTTCTACACTGTTAATGAATGGCAGTGTGGTCTTGACGAACTCGGTACCCTCGAACTGCGTCAATAAGGTGTTACCCAGGGTCTCGGCGGTGATGCCGGTGCCATCGGAAACAAAAAATACTGTGCGGGCCGCAGTCACTCTGAAACCCTCTCATGTGCCAGGACCGGATCGCGAGCTCCCCCTGTCGCCACTAACCGACTTTGAAACTGCATGAGCAATAACGTCCTTTGGTACTCTGATCTGGGCATGCATGACGTCGACATCGTCGGCGGCAAGAATGCATCGCTGGGCGAGATGATCAGCAATCTGGCCGCCAGTGGCGTCAAGGTGCCGAACGGGTTTGCAACGACCGCTCAAGCCTACCGCGAATTCCTGCAGCACGAGGGCCTGGCCGAGCGCATACAGGCTCAGCTATCCGATCTGGATGTCGACGATGTAGAGCAGCTGGCCCGGACTGGAAAGGCCATTCGCGAGGCCTGCATCCAGGCACCCTTTCCGGCAGCCCTGGAAGCTGCTGTGCGGACGGCCTATACCCAGCTATTGGCGGAGTCCGGTGCCGAAGGCATCTCCGTTGCCGTGCGCTCGTCAGCGACGGCAGAGGACCTGCCCGACGCCTCGTTTGCCGGTCAGCAAGAGACGTTTCTCAACGTGCAGGGCATCGACAGCGTACTGCTGGCCATCAAAGAGGTGTTTGCCTCGCTGTTCAACGACCGCGCCATCGCTTACCGCGTGCATCAGGGTTTTGACCATGCTGCGGTGGCGCTCTCGGCCGGCGTGCAGCGCATGGTCCGGTCTGACAAGGGCGCCTCCGGCGTCATGTTCACGATGGACACCGAGTCCGGCTTTCGTGATGCGGTCTTCGTCACCGCCAGCTATGGCCTGGGCGAAGCCGTGGTGCAGGGCGCGGTCAACCCGGACGAGTTCTATGCCTACAAGCCGAATCTGAGGGCTGGCCGCCCTGCCGTGCTCAAACGCGGCTTGGGCGAGAAGGCCAAGAAGATGATCTATACCCAGGATCGAACCCTGGGCCGTACCGTGGAGTTCGTGCCGGTTTCACCGGAGGAACGCTCACAGTTCTGTCTCAGCGATGCGGAGGTCGAGGCGCTGGGCCGCCAGGCACTGATCATCGAGGATCACTACGGCCGCCCGATGGATATCGAGTGGGGCAAGGACGGCGTCGATGGTCAGCTATACATCCTGCAGGCGCGGCCGGAAACGGTGCAGTCGCGTTCGTCAGCCAATGTGCTGCGCCGTTACAAGCTGAAAAACAAGGGCGAAGTCCTCTCGTCGGGGCGCGCGATCGGTCAGAAGATCGGCGCCGGTCCCGTACGCATGCTGAAATCCATCACCGAGATGAATCGCGTACAGGTCGGCGACGTCCTCGTCACAGACATGACGGACCCCGACTGGGAGCCGATCATGAAGCGTGCCAGCGCAATCGTCACTAACCGCGGAGGACGCACCTGCCACGCCGCGATCATCGCGCGCGAGTTGGGCATTCCCGCCGTCGTCGGCTGTGGCGATGCCACCGAGCGTCTTGAAGAAGGGGCAGCGGTTACGGTCTCGTGTGCGGAGGGCGACACCGGCTACATCTACGCCGGCAACATCGACTTTGCAGTCGACGAGATCGCGCTGGATCAGATGCCGGAGATTCCGGTCAAGATCATGATGAACGTCGGCACGCCGGAACAGGCGTTCGACTTCGCCGCACTTCCGCACCGCGGCGTGGGTCTCGCTCGGCTCGAGTTCATCATCAATCGCCAGATCGGCATTCATCCGCAGGCGCTGCTGGAACTGGAGCGGCAGTCACCGGAACTGCGTCGAGTCATCGATCCGATGATTGCCCCGTATGGCGGTCCGGTGGATTACTTCGTCAAGCGCCTGGCTGAAGGCGTCGCCATGATTGCTGCTGCGTTTGCACCCGAGACGGTCATCGTGCGGCTGTCGGACTTCAAGTCCAATGAGTACGCCAATCTGGTCGCCGGCAAGCATTACGAGCCGCACGAAGAGAATCCGATGATCGGCTTCCGTGGCGCCTCGCGCTACATTGCCGAGTCGTTCCGGCCGTGCTTCGAGCTCGAATGCCGGGCGCTGAAGTACGTCCGCGACGAGATGGGCCTGACCAACGTCAAGATCATGGTGCCGTTCGTACGCACGCCGGATGAAGCGCGGCAGGTGATCGAAATTCTTGCCGAGAACGGCCTCAAACGCGGCGACAACGGCCTGGAACTCATCATGATGTGCGAACTGCCCTCCAACGCCGTGCTGGCGGAGCGCTTTCTCGAGTACTTCGATGGCTTCTCCATCGGATCCAACGATATGACCCAGCTTACGCTGGGCCTGGATCGCGACTCCGGCCTGATTGCACATCTGTTCGACGAACGCGACCCGGCGGTCAAGGCGATGCTGCACATGGCGATTCAGGCCTGCCGCAAGCAGGGCAAGTACATCGGCATTTGCGGCCAAGGGCCGTCTGATCACCCCGAGTTTGCGCGGTGGCTGCTTGATGAGGGGATCGAGTCAATCTCGTTGAACCCGGATACCGTGGTCGAAACCTGGTTGTATCTGGCCGGTCAGAAGGTGTAATGCGCCACGCGTTACTGTCATTGTTGATGCTCGCAAGCTGCGCCACGGCGCAGGCCCGCGATCGCGCCGGCGAGTTCGACTACTGGCTGCTGTCACTGGCCTGGGCCCCGCAGTACTGCGCCAGCAATCCCGGCGATCAGCAGTGCGTCTACCCTCAGAACTTCGTGGTTCATGGACTCTGGCCGCAGCGCGAGCGTGGCGCACCGGATTACTGCGAGCGCACACCGCTGGTGTCGACGGAGCTGGTGACGCGCATGCTGCCGATGATGCCCTCCGAGAAACTCATCCAGCAGCAGTGGCGCAAGCACGGCAGCTGCAGCGGGCTGGATCAGCGTGAGTACTTCCTGCAGGTAGAGCGCGCCAGACGCGGGATTGCGGTGCCACTGCAATACCTGGACCCAGAGGAATACCGGAAGACCACGGTGTCCGCGATAGAGACTGCATTCATTGAGGTCAATCCGCGGCTGCAAGCTGAAACGCTGGCGGTGCAATGCAGCGGGCGCTGGCTGCGAGAGGTTCGCGTTTGCCTGGATCGCGAATTTCAGCCCCGTGCCTGCGGTGCAGATGTCAAAGACCGCTGCGGCGATGAGGTCATCATGCGTTCAAATCGCCGCTAACGCCGGCCGCAGGACCCGCCTGCAAGCCTTCGGTTGAACGCAAAAAACAAAAAACCCGGCACCAGGCCGGGTTTTTGTTGATTGGCGTTCCCAAGGGGATTCGAACCCCTATACTCACCGTGAAAGGGTGATGTCCTAACCGTTAGACGATGGGAACACAGTAAAAATGGTTTGGTGGAGCTAGTCGGGATCGAACCGACGACCTCTTGCATGCCATGCAAGCGCTCTCCCAGCTGAGCTATAGCCCCACGACGCTAGGGGCGCGCATTATACCCAAACATGCGCGTGTGGGAAGCACCTAA
>JBFJJW010000070.1:0-14430 GCA_041612095.1 Solimonas sp.
CCCGGTGGGCAACCACTTCCGTCCGGTGAGCGATGCGCTCAACGCCAAGGTGGCCGACATGCTGCTGGAGCCCAGCGACACCCGCGAGCGCATTTCCTGGCTGGTGTTCAAGAACGGCGGGGCGCACGAGCCGATCGGGCGGATGGAGCACGCATGGGCGGTGTCACAACGCTGCGAGGAAGGCTACGTCAAGTTCTACAAGCTGGCGGCCAAGGGCGAGCTTGCGGGCGACAGCGTCGCGGATCGACTCAGCGACGCTGTGGCGCGGGGATTGCTGACCCGCAGCGAAGCGGATCAAGCTGCCGAATACGATCAGGTCCGGTACGACGTGATTCTGGTGGACGACTTCAGCAAGGCCTACATCGCCGGCGATTACGACGCGGAACGCAAGGACTCGATCGAGATGTCGGCGCTGCGCGCACGCGTCGCCTAGGTTTCAGGCGCGCAAGACCAGGGCCGGGCGCATGCGCCCGGCCTTTTTCGTTGCCTGCCCTCGTCAGTTGAAGGTCTGGCCGGCGCTGGCCAGCTTCGCGAGCAGCGGCGCAGGCGTCCAGAACGCAGCATCAGCGCCCGGGCGTGCCGCATGGAAATTCAGGCGTTCGGCAACATGGCTTAATCCCAGCTCATCGGCGGCCAGCATCGGTCCGCCCCGGTGCAGCGGGAAGCCGTAGCCATTGAGATAGATCATGTCGATGTCCGACGCCCGCAGCGCAATGCCTTCCTCAAGGATGCGCGCGCCTTCATTGACCAGGGCGAACAGCAGGCGCTCCACGATCTCTTCATCGCTGAGCGCACGCGCAGTAATGCCGGCGGCCTTGCGTTGCTCAACAATCAACTGCTCAACTTCAGCGTCTGGATGCGCGGTGCGGTCACCGGCCTCGTAGCGATACCAGCCCTTGCCTGCCTTCTGGCCATAGCGACCGCGCTCGCAGAGCTGATCGGCTACAGCCTCGCGGTGCATCTGCGGATGTTCCGCGTAGTGACGCTTGCGGATCAGCCAGCCCACATCGTTGCCGGCCAGATCGCTCATGCGAAAGGGCCCCATGGCAAAGCCATAGCGTTCCATCGCGCCATCCACCTGCTGTGGCAGTGCACCTTCGTCGAGCAGACGCAGCGCTTCGGCGCTGTACTTGTTGATCATGCGGTTGCCGATGAAGCCATCGCAGACACCGGCCACGACCGGTAGCTTGCGGATGGTCTTGGCCAGTTTCATCACGGTTGCCAGCACATCCTTGGCGGTCTTTGCGCCGCGCACGACTTCAAGCAGGCGCATGATGTTGGCCGGCGAGAAGAAGTGCAGGCCCACCACATCCTCCGGACGACGCGTGAAGTCCGCAATCTTGTTGAGATCCAGCGTCGAGGTGTTGCTGGCGAGGATTGCGCCCGGCTTCATGACGGCGTCCAGCTGCGTGAATACCGCGCGCTTGACCTCGATATCCTCGAACACGGCCTCGATGACGATATCGGCCTGCGCCAGATCGGCATAGTCCAGCGTCGGCTTCAGCAGGGCGATGCGCTGCTCCAGCTGCTCCTGCGTGAGCTTGCCCTTCTTCACCGCACTCTCGTAGTTCTTGCGGATGACGGCGAAGCCCCGATCCAGCGCCTCCTGCTTCATCTCCAGCACCCACACCGGAATGCCGGCGTTGGCGAAGTTCATTGCAATGCCACCCCCCATGGTGCCGGCGCCTATGACCGCAGCTGAGCGGATCGGGCGCAGCGGCGTATCGTCTGGCACATCCGGAATCTTGCTGGCGGCGCGCTCACCGAAGAAGGCGTGACGCAGCGCGCGCGACTCGGGTCCATTGACGAGGAAGGCAAAGCCCTCGCGTTCCACGGACATGCCCTCATCAAACGACTTCGTCGCTGCCGCCTCGACGCATTCCAGGCACTTCATCGGCGCGGGCAGTCGGCCGGCCAGTTTCTGCATGCGGCTGCGCGCGGCTGCAAAGAACGCGGATGCGTCGGCCAGTTCAACCTTGATGTCCCTCACGCGGCGAACCTTGCCCCCGTCGGCCGCGAGCTTCTCGGCAAACGCGACCGCCGCCGGCACCACATCGCCCTCGACCAGTTGATCGAACAGCGCGGTTCCAGCCAGCTTCTGCGCAGGCAGCATGTCACCGGAGACGATCATGCTGAGCGCGGTCTCCACGCCGACCACGCGCGGCAGCCGCTGGGTGCCCCCACCGCCCGGAAGCAGGCCCAGCTTTACCTCCGGCAGCGCAATCTGTGCATCCTTGCGTGCCACCCGGTAGTGGCAGCCCAGCGCCAGTTCCAGCCCGCCGCCCAGACATACGCCCGAGATCGCGGCGACGACTGGCTTGGTCGCCGCGTCCAGCGTCTCGATCAAGGTGTGAAGATTGGGCTCGGCCAGCATCTTCGGCGAGTTGAACTCGCGGATATCCGCGCCGCCGGAGAATGCCTTGTCGCTGCCGGTTAGCACCACGGCCTTGATCGCCGCATCCGCTGCGGCACGGCTGAGGCCTTCGGCAATCCCCTGGCGCAGCGCGTGGCCGAGGCCGTTGACCGGCGGATGGTTCATCGTGATCACAGCGATCGCGCCGTGCACCTGGTATTGACTGACGCTCATTGCAGCTCCTCGCTATTGGAATTTCGCAGGTTCGGCAGCCTAGTGCCGGCCAGTTGCGCTTACAAATGCACGCAATCGATAGTCGGTCATGCGCGGGGTTCATTTGTCGCCGACCGAGCAGCCCACTAAGCTCCCCGGCACATGAATTCTGGAGCGGCTTGATGGACTTCAACTTCACCCAGGAGGAGCAGGACTTTCGCTCTGAGGTTCGGCGCTTCATTGCCGGGAACCTCGCGCCCGACGTCAGTGACAAGGTGCTGCAGGGCAAGCGCCTGAGCAAGGAGGACTTCCTGAGCTGGCATCGCACCCTGTACCGTCAGGGCTGGGTGGCGCCGAACTGGCCGGTCGAATTCGGGGGCGCCGGGTGGAGCCCGGTGCAGCAGCACATCTTCAATGAAGAATGCGCCGATGCCGGTGCGCCCGCCTTGCTGCCGTTCGGCCTGGTCATGGTGGCACCTGTGATCATGGCTTTTGGCAATGCCGCTCAGCAACAGCACTTCCTGCCGCGCATCCTCTCCGGAGAAGACTGGTGGTGTCAGGGTTACTCGGAGCCGGGCTCGGGCTCGGATCTGGCATCGCTGAAAACCCGCGCCGAACGCAAGGGCGACACCTACATCATCAACGGCCAGAAGACCTGGACCACGCTGGGCCAGTACGCGGACTGGATTTTCTGTCTGGTCAGGACCTCACAGGAAGCCCGCAAGCAGGAGGGCATTTCCTTCCTGCTGATCGACATGAAGACGCCGGGTATCAAAGTGCGTCCGATCATCATGCTCGACGGCGAGCACGAGGTGAATGAAGTCTGGTTCGATAACGTCGAGGTTCCGGTACAGAATCTGGTCGGCGAAGAGAACAAGGGCTGGACCTACGCCAAGTTCCTGCTTGGCCACGAGCGCACCGGCATCGCTGAAGTTGGCCGCTCCAAGCGCCGTCTCAAGCGCCTGAAGGAGATTGCCGGCTTGCAGAAGGCCGCAGACGGTCGCTCACTGCTGGAGGACCCCCGCTTCCGTGATCGTATCGCCCAGGTCGAGATCGAGCTGATGGCGCTGGAGATCACCAACCTGCGCGTGATCGCCGCCGAGATGGAGAAGCGTGCGCCGGGGCCGGAGGCCTCGCTGCTCAAGATTCGCGGCTCGGAAATCCAGCAGACCATGACCGAACTGCTGATGCAGGCGTTGGGTCACGACGCGCTGCCGTTTCAGGAGGCCGCCCTGGATGCCGACTACTCCGGGCCGCTGGCCGGCCCGGAGTATGCGCCATCGCTATCGGGGCAGTACTTCAACATGCGCAAGACCACGATCTACGGCGGATCCAACGAGATCCAGAAGAACATCATCTCCAAGATGATTCTTGGCTTCTGAAGGCGAATACACATGGACTTCAATTTCAGCGACGAACAGAACCAGTTCCGCGACAGTCTCGAACGCTACCTGCGTCAGGGCTACAGTTTCGACCAGCGGCGCGCCAGCGTCAGCGCACCGCAGGGCTACAGCCCGGAAGTCTGGAAACAACTTGCGGAGATCGGTGCGCTCGCGATCACATTGCCGGAGGCGCATGACGGATTCGGCGGCGGCGCCTTCGACACGCTGCTGGTGATGGAGGCTCTGGGCCGCGCCAATGTCGTGGAGCCATATCTGGCCACCGTCGTGCTGGGCGCCAGCCTGATCGCAGACGCAGGTACTCACGCACAGCAATCGACGCTGCTGTCGGCGGTGGCGGCGGGCGAGTGTCTGCTGGCGCTGGCGCACCACGAGCCCGGCAACCGCTATGAACTGGCGAACGTCGCGACCACTGCGCGTGCCGATGGCGAAGGCTACGTGCTCGACGGCAGCAAGGCGGTGGTGATCCACGGCGATGTAGCCGACCAGATCCTGATCTCGGCGCGTACGCGCGGCAAGGCGCGCGACGCGGACGGGGTCTCGCTGTTCCTCGTGGATGCCAAGACACCGGGCGTTAGCCGCCTCGGCTACCCCACGCAGGACGGCCAGCGGGCGGCTACGATCACGCTGCAGAACGTGCGCGTGAACGCGGCTGCACGACTGGGTGCAGAGCACGCGGCGCTGCCGCTGATCGAACGCGCGGTTGATCGCGGCATCGCAGCGCTGTGCGCCGAGGCGGTCGGCAACATGGCGGCGCTGATCGAGGCGACGGTTGGCTACTTGAAGACGCGCAAGCAGTTCGGTGTGCCCATCGGCAGCTTCCAGGCCTTGCAGCACCGCGCGGTGGACATGTATCTGCATGCCGAGCAGGCGCGTTCAATGGCTTATCTCGCTGCCGCCAAGCTTGATGGCGATCGCGCCGGCCGCCGCAGCGCCGTTTCCGCTGCCAAGGTTCTGGTCGGGCAGTCCGCACGCTTTGTCGGTCAACAGGCGGTGCAGCTGCACGGCGGTATTGGGGTCACTGATGAACTGCCGGTCAGCCACTACTTCAAGCGACTGACGATGATCAGCCTGCTGCTAGGTGACGCCGACCATCATCTGGCCCTGTTTGGTGAGCAGTACCTGCAAGCGCAAGCTGCCTAGGCCTCAGGCTGCGTCGTGCAGGATGACGCCAAGCGCGTAACGCTCGCCCTGCCGGATCGCGCTCACGCCGTGGCGTAGCTGTACACGCGTATCGCCGCGCGTACCGGCTACCGGGCGCTGACGTACGGCAATCACCGCAGCATCGCCCTGCTGCAGGGAAACAACGCGTGCGCACGATTGGCGCCGCGGTCGCTGTTCCACCAGCACCAGTTCGCCGCCCTCGAAGTCGCGCCCCGGCGCGCTGAGCTGAACGATCACCTGCAGCGGAAACGCAACCGCACCGTACACATCCTGGTGCAGGCAGTTGTAGTCGCCAGGCCCATAGCGCAGCAGCAACGGCGTGGGCCGCACTTGCCCGGCTGCCGCGCAGTCCGCGCGGAACTCGGCCAGGGTGGCGGGATATCGGTGCGACTGACGCAGACGCTGTGCCCATTGGTTGGCCAATGGCGCCAGCCCGGCGTACGCGGCTTCGCGCAGCGCCTGTACCTGCGGTGGCAATGGGTCACGGAAGTACTGGTATTCGCCGCGGCCGTAGCCGTGACGCGCCATCACCACGCGCGAGCGATACAGCTCCGGCTGCGCATAGAGTGCGCGCAACGCCGCGCACGCGTGCTCGTCCAGCAATCGCGGGATGCGCGCCACGCCATCGGAGTCGAGATCGCGGCTGGCTGCTTGCCAGTCGATGGTCGTGCTGCGTGAGTGGGCAGCGCTCATGAGGTCACCCAGAGGTAGGTCGCCGCCAGCGCGCGATACGGCCGCCAGCTCTCTGCGCGTTGCAGCAGTGCCCGTGGCGAGCGCTCGCCAGCGGCGCGCATCAGGCCGACATCGCTTTCCGGAAACGCGTCGGCTTGCCGGCCGAGGCGGATCGCCAGATAGCTGCGCGTCCACGGCCCGAACCCTGGCAGCTGGCGCAGCACATCATCGATCTGCGCCCACGGTTCGCTGAGCAGCATCGGTCGCGCCTGTACCGCCTGCGCCAGCGCGCGCAGCGTATCCACGCGGCGGCCTGGCATGCCCATCGCAGACAGGTCTGCCGCCAGCAGCGCGCCGGGGGTCAGGGTGCCGCTGCGGCTCTGCAGCCGGCGCATCAGCGTGCCGGCAGCTGTCACCGTCACCTGTTGGCCAAGCACCGTGCGCAGGCACAGCTCAAAGGCATCCCAGCTGCCCAGCGGGCGCAGCCCTGGCAGGCGTTCAATGCGCGGCGCCAGCAGCGGACAGCGACGGAGGTGTCGTGCCGCCGCCGCCGTATCCTCTTCGGTGGCAAACAGCCGTGCCACGCGTCGACGCACGTCCGCCTCCGGGGCGCCGATGGCGAGGGGCGCCTCAACATGCAGCTTGCGACCGCTGTCGGCGGCGCCGACACGTAACCAGTGCGCTCCAACCCTGCGGTGGTAGTACTGCTGGTCGATGCGTTCGGCATCGTCGATCAGGCGCGGCTGCAGGTAGTTCAGCAGGACCGTCCACGGTAGTGGCTGCTGCGAGCTCAGCGCGAGACGCATCATGGCTGCGGCGTGTGCCGAGCACGCTCCTGATCGATCAGGATGCGCTTGCGCTCCAACCCCCACTTGTAGCCACCGAGGCTGCCGTCACCGCGAATCACGCGGTGACAGGGGACCAGCAGCGCGACCCGATTGGCAGCACAAGCACTCGCGACTGCGCGCACCGCGCGCGGCTGGCCGATGGCGGCAGCCAGCTCGCTGTACGAGCGCAACTCGCCGCTGGGAATCTGCTGCAGGTGCTGCCATACCCGCAACTGGAATGCGGTGCCGCGCAGATCCAGCGGCAACGCGCGCGAGGGCGCCTTGCCCTTGAGGTGTTCGGCCAGCGTCGCCATCCAATGCTTGAAGGGGGGCCGCATCGCGTCGTCCATGGCCGCGAGTTCAGCACTGGGATACTCAGCGCGTAGTCGTGCAAGCAGCGCTGCTTCGCTGTCGCCAAACTGCACGAAGCACAGGCCGCGATCCGTGGCGCCCATCATCAGCAGGCCCAGTTCCGTCGGTGCGCTGGCATAGGAGATCGCGATGCCGGCACCGCCGGCCCGGTACTGTTTCGGCGTCATGCCGAGGCGGGTCACGGCGCGCTCGTACACGCGACTGGCCGAACCGTAGCCCGCATCCTGTATCGCGCGTGTGACGGCTGCGCCGTCGCGCAGATCCTGGCGCAGCTTGCGCAGGCGGCAGGCGTCAATGAACTGCTTCGGGGTCACGCCGGTGGCATCCTTGAAGCGTCTTTGCAGATGGAAGGGACTCAGATGCACGCGCTTGCCCAGCGTCTCCAGCGTCAGCGCCTGGTCGGCATGCTGCTCGATGTAGCGACACAGTGCCTGCATCTTCGCCACGCTGATTCCGGCATCCGGAATGTTCGGCCGGCAGCGCTTGCAGGGCCTGAAACCGGCGGCTTCGGCGGCGGCGGGGCTGTCGAAGTAACGCAGGTTCTTGCGCAGCGGCTGACGTGAGGCACAGGACGGACGGCAGTAAACGCCGGTGGTGAGTACGCCATAGTAGAACTGGCCATCTTTCGAGGCATCACGCGCCTTGACGGCTTGCCAGCAGTGATCAGCGTTCATGGGGTTGCTCATTGCAGTTAGGGTGCGCGTATCCTGCGGGTCCGTGCCGGTGATAACGCTCCGTTTATTGCGCATGTGTTCGCGCCCGCGTGCGCCGCTAGCGCGGGTCATCCGCGGCGCCAGCCAGCGCCTGATCACGGTACTCGCGTGGTGTCATGCCGCCGGCATCGCGCCGAAACGCCCGGGTGAAATTGGCGGCGTCGCCGTAGCCAAGCTGATACGCGATCTGCGTCACACTCAGGCGGCCGGCACGCAACAAGGTGCAGGCGCGCGCATGGCGCGCCTGACGCGCGAGCTCGCGAAAGCCGCAGTCCTCGGCCGCGAGCCTGCGTTCCAGCGTGCGCGCGGAAAGGTTGAGGATCGTCGCCAGCTCTTCCAGAGAAGGCTGACCTTCGGCGGCCTCTCGCAGCATCATCCGCACCCAGTCCGCCAGATTGGCGCTGCGCGTAATCGTGCTGAGCAGCGTGGCGCAGCGGTCTTCCGCCATGCGCAGGGTGTTGGCATCGGCCATCGCCAGCGGCCGGAAGACCGTTTCCTTCTCGAAGCGTATGCGCGCGACCGGCAGTGTCTCCTCGCCGAAATGCACCACCGCCGAACCGAGTTCCCGATATCGCGCTGCATGCGGTGGCGCAGCGAAAGGCAGGTGGATGCTGCAGGCGGGGAGCTGGCCGAGCAGCAGGGTGTTGGCGTGGTCATACAGCGCAACGATGATGGCCTCGGCATGGAACGCCAGCCCCCGCGGGCTCATCGACAGCGCGGGTTGAAACCGGGCCTCTGCGCGCTGCGCATCGCAGCGGTACTGCATGCGGTAGCTGGGGGCAATCAGGCTGAAGTAGCGCGCCAGCAGGCGCAGCGCCGTATCGAGGTTCGGCGCGCTGAGCATCGCGTAGCCGAGGATGTCATGCGAACTGAGCTTCAGGCTGCGCGCCAGATCAAACGCCAGACTCTCATGGCCGCTGCGGTCCGCCGCAAGGCAGATCAGCGCGTCGGCCTGCTCGGCGCTGATATGGCCATTCGCGGCCTGCAGGTGCCGTGGGTCTATGCGCGCGTCCTTGAGCAACCGCACCGCGTCCACCCCCAGCTCCGCCGCGCGCTGGCACAGCAGGGCGTAGTAGCGGGCGGGCAACTGAGGCGGTGGCGTCATGTCGGGATATGACAACAACTCGACGGGAAATGACAAGGGGGCTGCGCGCGCCAGGTCCAGGATGCGTACACCCCTTTTCCGGGGCCGAATGATGGGAGGAATGAAGCAATGACGACTGCGAGCATCGCCGCAAACCAGTGGAAGGACAGCAAACGCCCGCTGTGGATGCTGGGCCTGGTGATCCCCCTGCTGCCGGCCGTGTGCTGGGCGCTGGTGGCGCTGACCGGATCGGGCCTGTTCTGGTGGTTCGGGCCGGTGTTCTTCTACGGCATCGTGCCGCTGATCGACCATCTGGTCGGTGAGGACCACACGGTGCCGCCGGAGTCGGTGGTTCCGCAGCTGGAGAGCGAGCGCTACTACCGCTGGATCACCTATGCGTTCACGCCGCTGCAGTACGCCGCCACCGTCTTCGCGGCCTGGCTCGCGGTCAACGGCAACATGGCCTGGTGGGAGATCGCGGGGCTGCTGGCGACGATTGCCATCGTCAACGGCGTGGCCATCAACACCGCACATGAGCTGGGGCACAAGAAAGAAGGCTTCGAGCGCTGGCTGTCCAAGGTGACTCTGGCACCGATGCTGCTGGGTCACTTCTTCGTAGAACACAATCGGGGTCACCATGTACGCGTCGCCACCCCGGAAGATCCGGCCAGCGCGCGCATGGGTGAAAGCTTCTGGGAGTTTCTGCCGCGCACGCTGATGGGCAGCCTGCGCTCTGCCTGGGCGCTGGAAGCGCAGCGACTGGGCCGCCAGGACAAGCCGGTGCTGCACTGGCAGAACCACAATCTACAGGCCTGGGCAATCACGGTTGTGCTGTTCGGCGCGCTGACGGTGTGGCTGGGCTGGGGCGCGCTGGCGTTTCTCGTGGTGCAGGGCGTGATCGCCGCCACGCTGCTGGAGAATGTGAACTATCTGGAGCATTACGGCCTCAAGCGCGAGAAGCTGGCGGACGGTCGCTACGAGCGCTGCCAGCCGCATCACTCCTGGAACAGCAACAGCACGGTCACCAACCTGATGCTGTACCAGCTGCAGCGTCACTCGGATCATCACGCCAACCCGACGCGCCGCTATCAGTCGCTGCGCCCGTTCCAGGAAGCGCCGCAGCTGCCGGCCGGTTACGCCACGCTGGTGCCGCTGACCTACTTCCCCAGCCTGTGGTTCAGGTTGATGGACAAGCGCGTGGTCGAGCACTACCGGGGTGATCTGAGCCGCGCAAACCTGCAGCCGAGCAAGCGCGCAAAGCTGATCGCCCGCTATCACGCGCCGCAGGCCGGCAAGGCCGCCTGATTTGCAGTGATGGTCGCGTGAACCAAGCGCCGGCCATCGCCGGCGCTTTTTTGTGGGCGCAAGACTGGCAAACTGCGCGGCATGAATTCTCTCTACGCCGACGTCAACGCCGTACGCCTGCACTATGTCCGTTCGGGCAGCGGCCCCTTGCTGCTGTTCCTGCACGGCTTTCCCGAGTACTGGGGTGCCTGGCAGCACCATCTCGCTGCCTTTGCCGGCAGCCATACTGTGGTGGCGCCGGATCTGCGCGGCTACAACCTGTCCGCCAAGCCCGAAGGCGTGCGTGCCTACCGCCCCAAGGTGGTGGTGGAAGACCTCCGGCAACTGATCGCGCACCTGGGCTTTGCGCAGGCCACCGTAGTGGCACATGACTGGGGTGGGGCGCTGGCCTGGAATCTGGCCATCGAGTCCCCGTAGCTGATCGACAAGCTGATCATCATCAACGCCCCGCATCCGATTCCGTTCGCCCGCGAGCTGCGCGACAGCCCGGCGCAGCAGGCCGCCAGCGCCTATATCCACACCCTGCGCAGCACCGAAGGCGAGCAGCGGATGCAGGCAGACGACTTCGCCGCCCTGCGCGCCTTGTTCGGTAGCTGGAACGCAGACGCCGAAGCTTTGGACGGCTATCGCCAAGCCTGGTCACAGCCCGGCGCGTTGACCGCGATGCTGAACTACTACCGTGCCTCGCCGATGCATCCGCCCACCGCCCGCGAGCCCGGCGTCGCCGCGCTGCAGCTGAACCCCGAAGACTTCAGGGTGCGGGTGCCGACGCAGGTGATCTGGGGCGAGCGCGATACCGCCATGCTGCCTGGCGTGCTGGAGGGTCTGGACTCTTGCGTACCAGACCTGCGCATTGCGCGTATTGCCGAGGGTTCGCACTGGGTCGTGCATGAATGTCCCGAGCGGATCACCGAGCTGATCCGCGCGTTCATCGCGCGCTAGCAGGCGAGGTCGGCAATGCGTGTCGGTTTATCGGCGTGGTCCATGCAGCTGCATCCGAACTGGGATGCCACCGAGAACCCGGATGGATTGCAGCTCAGCGCCGCCGAAGAGGGTGGCGAGCTGGACCTGAGCAGCGGTCTCAAGGAGTGCGGAAAGGTCACGCTGGTTGAAATGCGCGAACGCATCGCCGAGCTGCCGGGCCAATGGCCGGAACCCGAGTCCGTCAGCTATGGCGCGTTCAAGGGCTTCAGGCTTGGCGGCAACGACGATGGCCTGTTCATGACCTGGTGGTTCCTCGCCAGCGGCCCGCTCTTGCTGCGTGCGCGCTACAACGGTCTGCCACGCTGCAGCGAAGCCGAGCTGCAGCAGATCGAGGCCATGCTGGCGACGATCCGCTGCGAGATCCAGATCATCTAGTTTGGAACGCTAGGGCAGCATCGCACCGCGAATGGCGTAGAAGATCACCGCCGCCATCACCGCCGATGCGGGTACGGTGATGATCCACGCTGCGACCACGCGCAGCACCACGGAGCGCTTGACCAGATTCTTGCGATGCACCTTGCGCAGGTCCTTGCGCTCCTGCTTGGAGATGTAGCCCTCGCCCAGCTTGGCCTGTTGCTTGAGCTCCTTGAGCATGCGGTCCTTTTCGGCCGCAGGTGCCGCTTCGAAGCTGCGCAGGAAGCTGGCCACGGCCTCGGCGTCCTGATCCTGATGGTGCAGCTTGATCTCGTCGATGATGCGCTGGTAGTTGGCCTTCAGGTACTCGCGCAGAAAACCCACCCCAAAGACCGCGCCGATGGTCACATGCGTGGTGCTGATCGGCAGGCCCAGCTGCGAGGCAATGATGACCGTGACCGCTGCGGCCATCGCAATGCAGTAGGCGCGCATCGGATCGATCTCGGTGATCTCGTTGCCCACTGTGTGAATCAGGCGCGGCCCATACAGCGCCAGACCCAGGGCCAGGCCCGCCGCGCCGATCAACAGTATCCACAGCGGCACGGCTGCCTTTTCGTGAATGCCGGTATGGGCCAGCGTGTCGTAGATCGCGGCGAGCGGGCCGATGGCATTGGCCACGTCGTTGGAACCGTGGGCGAAGCTCAGCAGCGCGGCGGCAAACATCAGCGGCACCGTGAACAGACGGTTGACGCCATCACGGTCATTGCTCAGCCATTCGGACTTGCTGGCAACCCGGCTGCGGGTAATGAAGTACACCAGCAGGCCGGCGCCGGCGCCGCTCAGTGCCGCGCCGATGAAGCTCAACTTGATGACCTGCTTCAGGCCCTTCAGCAGCAGGTAGGTGGTGAACGCCAGCGCCATCAGGCCCAGCAGCACCGGCACCATGCGCCGCGCCGCTTGCATCAGATCGCCCTGGTAGGTGATCGTGCGCTTGATGCCGTACAGAATCGCGGCGGCGATCAGGCCGCCCAGCACCGGCGAAACCACCCAGCTCGCGCCGATCTGGCCCATCGTGCCCCAGTTCGCCACGTCCCAGCCGGCGGCGGCGATGCCCGCACCCAGCACGCCCCCGACGATGGAATGCGTGGTCGAGACCGGAGCCCCCATCCACGTCGCCAGGTTCAGCCACAGCGCGCCGGCCAGCAGCGCCGCCATCATCAGCCAGACAAAGGTCATCGGGTCGGCAATGCGGCTGGGATTGATGATGCCGCCCTTGATCGTCGACACCACCTCGCCGCCGGCAATGATGGCGCCGAGTGCCTCGAAGGTGGCGGCGATGACAATGGCCCAGAACAGGGTCATGGCGCGCGCGCCCACGGCGGGGCCTACATTGTTGGCGACGTCATTGGCGCCGATGTTCATTGCCATGTAGGCGCCAAACGCGGCGGCGACGACCATGGCTGAACTGATCATGCCGAAGGCCAGATGGGTGTACAGCGACACCCCGAGCACGAACAGCAGGGAGACGACGATGCGGGCCAGCTGGCCGCCGGCGGTGCTCGGGGCGGCAGGGGTGTTCGGGGCGGAGGAAGGCATCGTCTGCAATCGGTACGGGCGGCGCGGGCTGCGTCGCCGCGAAGATTACAGTTTTATGACGGGCAAATCAGTCCGGGTCTACCCCCAGCGCCCGGCTGCACGCCCCACCCCGCGGCTGCTTCAGGGGCGGTTGCGGCCCAACCGGTCATGGCTGGAAACCCAGTCACCGCGCAGCACCGCGCTGGAGAGCGAGGTTTCACCTGCCAGCACCGTGGCGGCGCAGATCTCCGCAAATTTCTGCGCCTTGCCGGGACCGTAGCAGCCCAGCATTTCCAGGCACTCGCGCTGCGTGGCCAGACCGGTGCCGCCGCCGTAGCTGGCCACGATCAGCGCCGGCAGGGTGATGGACCAGTAGTAGTCACCGTTATCCAGCAGCTGGGTATAGCTCAGCCCCGCCTGCGACTCGGCCACATTGGCAGCGTCCTGGCCGGTGGCAATGAACAGCGCCGCCAGGCCATTGGCTGCATGCGCGCCATTGTTTGAAGACCCGGCCATGAAGGCCCCGGTCATCGACACCTGCCGCGCACGGAACAGATCACGCGCGCCTACCCCCATGATCCGGGTCAGGGCCTCATTCGTCAGCACGGCTTCGGCCACCACGCGGCGACCACGCGTCAGCAGCGTGTTGATCTGCGAATGCTTCTTGTCGGTATCGATATTGCCGGAGAGGATGTAGCGCGGGGCCCCTGGGTACTCGCTCTTGATCCACTCGCAGGCCGCGAACGTGGCCTTGCCGGTCATGTTCTGGCCCGCGGCGTCTCCCGTGGTGTAGTTGAAGCGCAGGTAGCGCATGGGCCCCACGGCATGCTGGCTGATGTTGATCAGCTGGCCCACCCGGGTGGTGGCCTCTGCCGCGGCCTTGATCGCCACAAAGTGGGACGTCACCCATTCGCCGAAGCGGCGGGCCTGCAGCGCGTTTTCGAAGATGAACACCGGCGCGCGCTGCATGGCCTCATCCACGACCGTCGCGCGTACGCCGCCGCACTCGGTCAGCAGGCGCATGCCGCGGTTGTAGCTGGCCACCAGCGTGCCCTCGGTGGTGGCCAGCGGGATGTAGAAATCCCCGCGCGCGTGTTCGCCCTGTATGCGCAGCGGCCCGGCCAGGCCGATCGGCACCTGTGCCACGCCGGTGAAATGCTCAATGTTGCCGGGTAGGGTGGACGGGTCCAGCGAGTGTTGCGCCAGATGCATCAGCGCCACGCCGGTGTGTTCGCGCACGAAGTCGCGCCGCATCTGGGCCGCTTCGTTGCTGTAGTCGTTCTCGCGATCGCGCGGCACGGGTATGCGCGGTGGCTGATCGATGTCCATAGGCATGCCGGTCTGCTCCCCTTGAATGCGGTAATGATCGATCTGCGCCGACCTCAACGCTGGCATTATGTGCCCGATTCGGCGA
>JBFJJW010000071.1:0-14355 GCA_041612095.1 Solimonas sp.
ATGCCCGGCGTTAACGGCTTTCAGGCGACCCGCTCGCTATCCAAGGACCCTGCCACCGCACACATTCCGGTGATCGTGGTCAGCAGCAAGAATCAGGAAACCGACCGCGTCTGGGCATTGCGCCAGGGCGCGCGCGAGTATCTGGTAAAACCCGTCAATGCGGCCGACCTGCTCGGCAAAATCAAAGCCGTGCTCGGTGGCTGAGTAAACGGCGCGTGGCTCTGGGGGAAACATGGCTGATAAGAAAGTAGGCGGACGTCGCCGCGAATTCGCGTTGCTGTTCGTCGCAATCACGCTGCTCGGCTTGGCGGTGCTTGGGTTTCTGTATATCCAGCGTGCGGAAACGCGTGACGACACGTGGGTCGATCTGGCGCGGTTGCTCTCCAGCGATGTCGGCGAGATCGTCGATATCGGCGAAGAGGCGACACGTGGGGTCAAGCCCGACTTCCTGACGCTCAGCGCGCGCAGCGAAGATTTCACGCTGAATGTCGAGGCGCTGGCCAAGGGCGACCCGGACGCCGGCATTCAAGCGGCACCGGATGCGGTGCAGACCGAAGTGGCCGCCGTCGGCACTGCCTGGCGGCAGATGCAGCAGACCCTGCAGACGATCATCGATGGCGAGACCGCTTACAACCGCGCTGAATCGGCAACCGCGACCATACTCGCCAGCGTGCATGACGAGGCTGGTGGCGACGACCTGTTTGTCGCCTATGAAAAGATCGCCGAGCGCCTGGGCAGCCGTGGCGGCCAGAATCCGGCGATAGGCCAGATCGCGCGCATCGAGCGCATCGCGTCCACTGCGCAGGCCATACTTGCCAACGGTCGCGATGCTCAGGCGACAACCGCCGAGCTGGACCGCCGTATCGGCATCTTCGCATCGACCAACGACGCTTTGCTGGCCGATTCAGCGGTGGCCGGGCTGGCACGCGACGCGAGCGAGAAGTTCAGCGCTGTACTGCAGGCGCGGGACCAGCTGGTTGCTGACGCACCGACCATCGACGCGCTGCAGACCGCGGCCGGCCAGCTCCAGGGCGGCGCCGCAAACGTCATCGCCACCGCCAAGGCACTGGAACAACGGCTGATTGATACCCGTGATCGCCAGGAGACCCTGCCCCTGGTGCTGATCGGCATGATCGGCGTGGCGGTGATTCTGCTGTTCCTGTTCGTGGTGCAGTACGAGCTGGGGCAGCGCGCACGTATCCGCAACGCGGAGGATCGCGACGCCAAGCAGCAGCAGGCCATCTTGTCGCTGCTCGATGAAATCACCAATCTCGCGGACGGTGATCTGACCGTCGACGTGACCGTGACCGAGGATTTCACCGGCGCCATCGCCGACTCGATCAACTACACCGTGCAGAACATGCGCAACCTGGTGGGCACGATCACCAGCACGTCTGTGGAGATTGCCAACGCGGCGCTGAACACTCAGCAGACCGCCTTGCGCATGAACGAAGCCTCGGAGCGTCAGGCCAAGGAGATCACGGCGGTGACCAGCACCATCGCCGAGACCTCAAACTCGATGCAACAGGTGGCCGCCAGCGCAGAGAAGCTGGCCTTGCAGGCACAGGCCTCGGTGCAGATCGCGCATAGCGGCGCCGACACGGTGAACCGCACCATCGTCGGCATGACCGCTTTGCGCGAGCAGATTCAGGACACCTCCAAGCGCATCAAGCGACTGGGCGAGTCTTCGCAGGAAATCGGCAACATCATCGAGTTCATCAACGACATCGCCGAACAGACCAATACGCTGGCCCTGAACGCATCGATCCAGGCCGCGATGGCGGGCGAATCCGGTCGCGGCTTCGCGGTGGTTGCCGACGAAGTTCAACGCCTCGCCGAGCGCGCCGCCAACGCGACGCGTCAGGTTGAAAACCTGGTCAAGACGATTCAGGCCGATACCAACGAGGCCATCGTGTCGATGGAGCGCTCGACACAGAACGTGGTGGTCGGCGCCAAGAGCGCGGAAGAGGCCGGTCAGGCACTGAACAAGATCGAAGGTTCATCGCAGGAACTGGCGCGCCTGATTACCGACATTTCATCTTCGGCGCGCAATCAGTCGGCCGCTGCGACCAAGATCGCCGGCACGATGCAGGTCATTCGGGACATCGCCGTGCAGACCTCGGGTTCGGCCAACCAGACTGCCCAGGCGGTCGGCGAACTGAGCACGCTGTCGGAAAAGCTGCGCGAATCGGTCTCTGGCTTCAAGCTGCCGGATGGCCACATGGCCTAGGGCACCGCTGACCCGGGTGACGATCAAAGACTTCAGGCGATAGCGGCTTTTGCGGAAAACGGCCCGTTAGGCGCTGCTTTCTGCCGATTCGCCGGTGGCCCCACGCGCCGCCCGCCGCTGCTGAGGTATCAGCGCCAACCCCCGGCCAACGCCGGGGTTTTTTCTTGTGGGGTGGCCGCAAGTCCGTGAACCAGCAACAAAACCTATGGCTGCGATAGCTGCGTTTTGCTTGCGCCAAACCGGTCCCGTCCTTACCATTTGCACCCCCCGCGTGGCCACCTTGCCTCCCGCTACTCGTTTTTTCAATTCCCGAACTGAGGAACGTGCATGACCTTTCAGGCCGATCTCGAAAAGCTGTTTGGACTCAAAACCGTCAGCTATAAATACAATTTGTCCAAGGCCGAGCTTTTCCATGAAGCCATTGCCAACGACAGAGGTCGTGTACGCCGCGACGGACCCAGCGACGCACAGAAGGCCTACGCGACCAAGCTCGGCGTCAACGGCCCACTGGTGTATTACACCGACCCTGATTGCACCGGTCGCCGCACCAAGGACACCTATGCGGTCAAATGGCCGGAAGTCGCCGACAGCATCTGGTTCAAGGCCGACCTCAACGCGTTTGATCCGGAAAAGTATGAAGCGCTGCTCAAGCGTGTCATCGAGCACGTGAACGCCAAGAACAGCACGCTCTACGTCAAGGATGTGTTCATGGGGTCCGATCCGGACTTCGCAGTGCCCTACCGCTTCGTCGGCGAGTACGCGACGCACGCGATGTTTGCGGACAACATGTTCCCGAAGAACCTGCAGGGCGTGAAGGACGTGGACGCGCGCCGCTGGACGATGATCAACGTTCCCAGCTTTGTCTGCGTACCGGAGCGCGACGGCACCCGCTCCGAGGCAGCCGTCATCATTGACACCAAGAACAAGATCGGCCTCGTGGCCGGCCGCGCGGACTACTGCGGCGTCGTCAAGAAGACCATCTTCACGGTCGGCAACTACCTGCTGCCGCTGGAGGGCCGCCTGTCGATGCATTGCTCGGCCAATGTCGGCAAGAACAACGACTCGGCCATCCTGTTCGGACTGTCCGGCACCGGCAAGACCACGCTGTCGGCAGACGCCACGCGCAAGCTGATCGGCGACGACGAGATCATCTGGTCCGACAACGGCCTGTGCAATCTCGAAGACGGCTGCTACGCCAAGCTGATCAATCTCGACAAGGAAGCCGAGCCGGTCATCGCGCAGGCGCTTTCGAAGCCGGGCACCATCATCGAGAACGTGCCGCCGCTGCCGGGCAAGTCCATGGCCGAGTGCCATCCGGACGAACTGGATCTGAACGACGGCTCGATCGCGGAGAACACCCGCTTCAACTATCCGCTGGACGCCAACCCCAATGTGATGCCCAACGGTCAGGGGCCGCATCCCCAGACCATCGTGCTGCTGACCGCCGATGCGTTTGGCGTACTACCGCCGATCTCGATACTCGAGCCGAAAGACGTGATGTATCACTTCGTCTCCGGTTTCACCGCGCGCGTGGCCGGCACCGAAGTCGGCGTCACCGAGCCGCAGCCCACTTTCTCGGCCTGCTTTGGCGGACCGTTCATGGCGCACAAGCCCAACGTCTACGCCAAGCTGCTGGCGGAGAAGATGGAGCAGAACAAGGCGCGTTGCATCCTGCTGAACACTGGCTGGAGCGGTGGCCCGTGTGGCGTCGGCGCTCGCATGTCACTGAAGGTGACGCGCGCACTGCTCAACGCTGCGCTGAACGGCGAACTCGACAACGTCGAAACCGAACTGCAGCCCACGCTGAACCTGAAGATGCCGAAGTCCTGCCCTGGCGTGGACAGCACCATCCTCAATCCGCGCAACACCTGGGCCGACAAGGCGGCCTATGACGTACAGGCCGCGACGCTGCGCGACATGTTCCGCGAGAACTTCAAGAAGAAGGGCTTTGCCGCCTTCGGCATCGAAGAGCGCATCTGAGCCGCGCCCTCCCGATGACGACCAAGCAAGCGGCGCTGCCCCGGCAACCCCGGCGCAGCGCCGCTTGCGTTTAGTAGGCACGGCCACGGTACATGCGTTTCCCCGGAGAAGCGCTTTCGGCCATGGCAGGAACCTCATCCCTGGCCTCGGAGGTACGGATTTCCGCACCCCGATAGTACTGGCGCACACCCACCGAGCCGACGGGCACAGGTAGCGCACGCGCGTGCTCCAGAGCCTGCTGGATGGCTCGCTGCAAAGCCTGCAACAGCTGCTGGATGCGCAGCGGTCGAGCGATGTCAGCGTCCGCTCGCGGAAGGTCGGCATACCGCACCTGCTCCCGCGGACGTACTAGCTGCAGCTCGGCCAGTGACCGCATGGCATCCGGGCGATCGACCGCCACTATCACCACGTCGGCTTCATCCGCGCTGGACCAGCGCACCTCGGCCGGCAGCAGCGTGGGGCCGGCGAGCGCGCTCACCGCCGACACCAGCACGCGTTGTTCGTGCTCTCCCAGTCCCAACAAGGCGAGATTGACGCTGGGTCGACTCATGGTGACTCCGGTCGGCAGTGATCTCCTCCATCACGAGCAAGATCAATGCCATGGGCATCGCGCTCGCGATTGCGCCCAGACCACTGCGCCCTTCCCCCGTATCCCGACGCGATACGGCATGACCTGTGCGTATGGCTTGCTCCAATCCAGCCCACCCTCAGACCGATCATGAAACCCTTCGCCCTGTTACTCCTAGCCGCCGGGGCTCTTGCCGGCTGCAGCGAATCATCATCACCTGCCGCCCCGGACGTTGTGCCTTCCCCCAGCGCAAAGCGGTTCCTGATCGAAGAAGCAACGGTAGCCGACATCCACGCCGCGCTTGCCGGCCAGCAATTGTTGGAGGACGGCACCCGGCTGACCTGCACGAAGCTCTACGACGCCTACGTCGCCCGTATTGCGGCGATCGACGACTATCCGCAGGCAGGGGGCTCTCCGGTGCGTGCCGTGTTGCGGATCAATCCCGCTGCCCGGGACGAGGCCGAAGCACTTGATGCAGCCTACCTAGCGGACGGCGGCATCGGTCCGCGGTCGCTGCATTGCATTCCGATGCTGTTGAAGGACAACTACGAAACCTTCGATCACCCCTCCAGTTCCGGTTCCTATTCCATGCTGGGGCATCAGGCCAGCGTCGACGCCCACTCTGTGGCCGGCCTGCGCCATGCCGGCGCACTCATCCTGGGCAAGGCGAATCAGGACGAGTTTGCGTTCACCGTCATGGGGAGCAGCGGCCGCGGTCCTCAGACGCGCAACCCTTATGACACCGCTCAGACCCCGGGCGGTTCAAGCTCCGGAACGGGCGCAGCGATCGCCGCCAACTTCGCAACCATCGGTACCGGCACCGACACCTGCATGTCGATCCGCTTTCCGTCGTCGGTCAACGGCCTTGCCGGCATCCGGCCTTCCGTGGGCCTGGTATCCCAGCACGGCGTCTTCCCTTTGACGCACTCACGCGACGCACCTGGCCCGATGGCGCGTACGCTGCGCGACGCGGTGCTGGCGCTAAGCGCCATGGCCGGGCCCGACCCGCGCGACGCCAAGACGCTGGAATACGACAATCCGGCCTTTCCGCAACGCCCGGGGGATTACAGCCGCTTCCTGGATACCGAGCAATACGGACTCAAAGGCCGAAAGCTCGGGCTGGTGCGCCGCTTCGGCAATCTCGACGCTGCCGGCGACGGCGAACACCTCCAGCTCATCGAAGCGGCAGCAGCCCGGATGCGCGAGTTGGGCGCGGAGGTGTATGACGTCGAGTTTCCGGATTTCGTATCGGTGGCGGCCAGCGCCATGCACTACGAGTGGAACGAGCACTTCCGGCTTTTTGAGCAGGAGAATGGATACCCAGCCCCGCGCCGTTGCCTGACCGCGCTGAATCCCGGCAGCAACAGTTGCCAGCTGTCAGCCGTTGACGGCGTGCTCGAGACCGGTTTGGTCACTGCGGTTGCTTTGGCCTCGGTAGCCTCGGCCGCGAGCACCGACTCTACGGTGCCCCCGGACGCGGCCAAGCTGCAACAGCATATCGATACGCGCAACTACGTCCAGGCGCGAATGGACGCCTACCCACTCCCCGATGGTCGCACCGTTCGGCTGGATGCCCTGCTGATACGCCCCGGATCAAGCCCACGCACCTGCGATTTCGGCTCCAGCACGCAGAATCCGTCGGTCGTGGTACCAGCAGGCTTTACCAGCGATGGGGTTCCCAAGGGCATTGAGATACTTGCACGGCGCTGGGACGAGCCAAGCGCTGTGGGCATTGCATACCACTACGAGCAAGCCACACAGCACCGAAGGCCGCCGCAACTGCGCGCGAATCCGGCAGCGGAGACACCGCCGGTAGCCGAGTTCAATCGCGCGCGCGAGTCACTGCTCCTGCCCCTGCTGGATCAGGATCCGTGGTCGCTACCCGTGGAGGCCTACGCACAGATCCTGCGCGAGTACGTGGCCGGCTTCAGCGAGATTCCGGGCGGCCCATGAGCGTGGACAACAACGACATCCGGCATCGGCAAGCGGGCCATCGGCGATCACTTCCGTGATAATGCGCGCTACTTTTGAGATGGCACTCCGCGATGAAGGTCAACCGCATATTCTGCATCGGCAAGAACTACGCTGAGCATGTAAAGGAACTCGCTGATCTCGGCCATGTCGCCGACGGTGACTGCGTGGTATTCATCAAACCCTCCTCCTGCATCGTCGCCGAAGGCGAGCCGATCCGCCTGCCACGTGGACGCGGCGCGATCCATCACGAAGCCGAGCTGGTGGTGATGCTGACGGGCGGCGGGGCCGATATCGCCGAGGACGAGGCGCTGGACTGGGTCGCCGGACTGACGCTGGGGCTGGATCTGACCTTGCGTGACCTGCAGACCCGCCTGAAGTCCGGCGGCAAGCCCTGGGAGCTGGCCAAGGCGTTTGACGGCGCAGCGCCGCTCGGCGACTTCAAGCCATTCCTCAGTCAGGATCTGCAGCAGCTGGCGTTCACCTGCCACGTGAACGGCCAGTTACGGCAGCACGGCTACACGCGCGACATGCTCTATCCGGTGCGCCGTCAGATACACATTCTTTCGCAGACCTGGGCGCTGGAGCCGGGCGACATCATCTATACCGGCACGCCCAAGGGTGTTGGCCCCCTGCAAGCAGGCGATGAAGTGGTGCTTGCGTCGGAAGCGCTGGGACGTTTCACCTGGAGGTGCACATGAAACCCCTCGATCCCGACGTCGAAAACAGCCTGCGGCGCACGCTGACGCGGCTGACCGGAACCTTCCTGACCGGACTGCTGGCGATTCTGCCGATACTGATCACGGTTGCCGTGGTCATGTGGGTCATCAAGGCCGCCGAGTCAGTACTCGGAGGCCTCATCGGGGCCCTGCTGCCCAGCTCCCAGTATCTGCCGGGGATGGGGCTGCTGCTGGCCATCCTGCTGATCTTCATGGTCGGCCTGGGCCTGCAAGGCGTATTCATGCGCCAGCTGTTGAGTTGGCTCGACGAGTTTCTGAACCGCATCCCGATGGTGAAGACCGTTTACGGCGCCGTACGCGACCTCACCGGACTGATGAGCAACAAGAACGGCCGTCGATTCAGTCAGGTCGTCATGGTGCAGCTGCCCAATCTGCCGCTGCGCCTGGTCGGCTTCGTCACCGTGGAGGACCTCGAAGCCGCTGGCCTCTCGTGCGCGGAGAACGAGGTCGCGGTGTACCTGCCGATGAGCTATCAGATCGGCGGGTATACCTTGCTGCTGCCAAAAAAGTATCTGACCCCACTCGACATGGGCTTCGAGGAGGCGATGCGCTTCGTCATCACAGCCGGACTGTCGCGACCCGAGCACGAGGAGGACGGCCCGGAGAAGCCAGCCCCTCCCGCCCGGGAATAGTTCCCGGGACGGTATCGTCTGCGCCGGGAACGAGCGGCGCTAGTTGGATTCGTAGCCAACCCGGTGCACCCACGAGCCCCGATCCTGATACGGCATCGTGACGCAGCTGGTTCCGGGAATCGTACTGGAGCCCGGCCCCACCGCACCGGATAGCGAGCACAGCTGGCTGCGCGGATGGATGCGCCGCACGCGGTCGAGATCCCCCACGGTCAACGGCGCGCCGTTGTTGTAGCGCTCCGCCGAGCGCTGCAGCGCCAGATCAAGCGCCGCGATGACAACCTCGTCGCGGCTGCGGCCGCCGGTATAGTCACGGCGCAAGCTCAGGCCCGATGCCTGCGGGCTCAGTACGCGAATGACCAGATTGTCCATCACCGATTGATCGAACACATGGCTGCCGACACCACTGAGGCGGCTGTAAACGGTTTGATCATCGGTCGCATCCGTTTCATCGCCGACATCGATGATCGCGCTCTTCAGTTCGCCGAATAGCTCGTCACGCAGCGCCTCCACCCATTCAGCAAACAGGGTTGCCTCCGGGCCGTCGGTTGCCGCCTCATCGTCCAGCGAGATATCCGGGCCGTAGTGACTGCCATCCCAGGCCAGGACGCGATCAAGTACAGCACGCTGAACTTCGTTCAAGCTGGTGCCCACGCTCGCACGCGTTGCACTCAGCACCGGCAGGTACTCGCGTGCACGCGGGTCGCGCGTCCCGGCGATGCGGTCGATCGCCCTGAGATCGGCATAGGTCCAGTCGCGACGCGCCGCCAACTGGTCCATCAGATTGGTCACGCGCTGGCCAGGTCCTCCGGGCCGCGAGGTTGCGCCCATGCCCTCTCCGTCCAGCCACCCGAGCGCGGGCTTGGTGTTCCAGTTGGCGACGAAGCCCTGTGCCGGGTTGACCACCTGCGGCGTCTCCGAGAAGCCGAGCACGCCGGCATGATCACGCTCACCTGTTCCAGGAATCGGCAGCCGCTGATCGGTCTCGGGTGAGCGGCGCGGATGCAGGCCCGAATGGAAATAGCCGATCTGCCCGTCGCGGGTGGCAACCACCACATTCTCATTCCATGTTGCCAACGCGGCTGCGGCCTTGAATTCATCCATGGTCTTGGCCTGATTCCAGCGCCGCACGGTCTCGATGGTTTCCAGCTCTCGCCCAAACATCGCGTATTGAACGCTACGCGCCAGGCCGGCGGCCTCGTCACGGGCGACGATCGGGCCATGCACGGTGCGGCAGATTTCGGCTTCGGTACTGAACAGTTCGGGACCGGCCGGCAAGCCGCTGGCCGCCGCGCGATACGCGACCGACTCCACGCGGCAGTCCATGTCCTTCCACAGCGCATTGTGGAAGTACTGGTTGCGCGTGCAGGAGCCGGCCGCCTGTTCTGCGGAGGAACAGATGCGCTCGATGAAACTGTCGATGGTCTTGCTGTACCCGGTCGTCAGTCCCCAGGCCAGGTGATCGCTGTACCCGATGCCCACCACGGGCAGCGCCGGCACCGAGGACCCGCGGGCGTGGTAGCCGGCGCCGTGAATCTCGTATTCCACCAGCAGCAACGGGTAGCTGTAGCCCAGCTGCGGCGCGCTGATCAGCAGGCCGCCGCCATCACGTGTGCGCGCGCCGGCTATTGCCATCGCGAAACTGCCGCCATGCAGATGGTTGCGCAGTTCCAGCAGCGCTCGGCGCACTTCGCGTGCGATCCGCGCCGATGACTCGCGCTTCGAAACCTTCCCCTGGGCGCCTGCAGCACGGACCTGCGGCGCGCGCTCGGGCGCAGGCTGCACCACCTCGCCCGCACCGAGCCCGCCAGCACCGCCCATCGGCCCCGGCAGCGCCGACAGGTCGCAGGGGAATGGCGTGGCAGCATGGCCCGTCCCCGCGCCTTTCCAGAGCGTCTCCGGCAGGTCCAGTGACCACGCGGCCAGTTCACGAAACACCGCCTCGCGGCCGGCGGCCGGGAGCGCATGGTTGTAGTAGCGCCCCTCGCTGGCCGGCACGCTTGTCACCGCCTTGGGATCCTCCAGCCAGATCATGTCCTGAAATGCATCCAGCGCCGCCGCCCGTGAGCCATAGGCGCTCTCCAAGGCCTTGAGCATGCGGATGTTGAGGAACTCGTTGCCCCCCTCACTGGCGACGAAGCGTGTGATGAACACGCCGGAGGCCAGTACATCCTTGACCGTGAACGGTGCCGGTACCGTTGTCAGCAATGCGTATTCCACCGGCAGCTTCATCGGGTCCAGCAGCACCTGCTCGCGCCAGGCGTTGGCGCCGTCGACGTAGCCAAGCACGGCGTCCTGGGCATCCTTGGAGGCGCTGTCGAAGAACTGCTGGTACTCCGCATCGCTGTAGGCCAGCGTGCGTTGCTGAATGTCGCCGGGCACGCCGCCGCAACCCGTCAGTTCCGAAAACGTGCCGGCGCCCATGCGGCGCACCGCGTCCATCAGGAACAGGCGATCCTGCGCCACCGCATAGCCCACGCCAAACCACAGCTTGCGCACGGTGTCGGCGTAGACAATCGGCACGCCATAGTCGTCGCGGTAGATCTCGACACCGTCGGCCGGCGTCTCCGGCGCACCGGGCTTGGTGCCCAGCACCGCGGGCTTGGCGTCGAAGTTCCAGTACAGCGCGCGCTGATCATCCACATGCGCGCCGAAATCCCCTGGATCGCCGGTCAGCAGCCCCTGCGCCTGCCCGGCGATGTTCCAGAAACCGGACTGCCCCGGCGGCAGCGCAGTTTCCGCTTTCAGATTCAGGTTCTGTGCCGGCGGCGGCTTGCGGTCGCCAATCGAATCCGAACCTCCGCAGGCCGCGAGCGCGACAGACACGGCCGCAGCCGCCAGCATGGACGAGGCAAAACGCATGGAAACTCCCCCTGATGATTTTTTCCCAGCATAGCGCAAGCGCTCCGCCATGCCGCTGGCGCGACGTGACCGCTGCCCGCACTCACTCGATTGCAGCGTCTGTTCAGGCCACCACCTGCAGATTCGCAAGCCGTGCGTACAGGCCACCACGCTCGATCAACTCGGCGGGGCTGCCGATCTCGACGATGCGGCCCTGCTCCAGAACGACGATGCGGTCGGCGCGGCGCACCGTGGACAGGCGATGCGCAATGATCAGCGTGGTGCGATGCTGCATGGCAGCCTCCAGCCCGCGCTGCACCAGTACTTCGCTTTCCGCGTCGAGGGCACTGGTGGCCTCGTCCAGCAGCAGCAGCGGTGGATTCCTCAGGATGGCCCGTGCGATCGCGATACGCTGACGCTGCCCTCCGGACAGGCGCACACCGCGTTCGCCGAGAAAGGTTTTATAGCCATCCGGCAGCCTGAGAATGAACTCATCGACCAGCGCCGTGCGCGCAGCGGCCATGACTTCCGCGTCGGTGGCGTCACTGCGCCCGTAGCGAATATTCTCCAACGCATCGGCGGAGAAGATCACCGCATCCTGCGGCACGATGCCGATCTGAGCGCGCATCTGCGAGGGATCCAGCTCGCGCACATCAATATCGTTGAAGCGCACGAACCCTTGATTGACGTCGTAGTACCGCAGCAGCAACTGGAACACCGTAGTCTTGCCGGCCCCGCTGGGGCCGACCAATGCCACGGTTTCGCCTTCCCTGATGTTCAAGGTGAATCCGTCCAGCGCCGCCGTCCGCGGGCGCGACGGATAGTGAAAGCGCACGTTCTCGAAGCTGACGCGGGCTTGCCGCGTGTCCGGCACGGCCTTCGGCGCTGCCGGCGCCCGAATCTGCGGCTCGGCGGACAGCAACTCCATCAGTCGTTCCGTGGCCCCGGCAGCGCGCATGATCTCGCCCCAGACCTCGGCGATGACGCCGATACCGCCCGCGGTAAACATCGCATACAGCACGAACGAGGCCAGTTCGCCGGGGCTCATCGTGCCAGCGATCACCGCCTGCGCCCCCATCCACAACACGAAGACGATCGCGCCGAATACGCCCGCGATCGCACCGGCCGTCATCAGGGCGCGCAGCTTGGTGCGTCGTATCGCTGTGTGGAAGCTCTGCTCGACGCTGTGTGCATAGCGGCGCGCCTCGTAGGGTTCCTGGGTGAAGGCCTGAACCACCGGGATCGCGTTGAGCACTTCGCCGGCCACGGCCGACGTATCCGCAATACGATCCTGCGACTCGCGCGACAGGCGCTTGACCGCGCGGCCCGCCGCAATCAGCGGCATCAACACCACCAGCAACAATGCCAAGGTCACGGCAAACAGCTTGAGGCTGGTCACAGCCAGCATCACCATGCCGCCGGTGAACTGGAAGGCACTGCGCAGGCCCATCGATAGCGATGAGCCGACCACGGTCTGGACCAGGGTGGTGTCGCCGGTCAGGCGTGAGAGCACCTCGCCGGTCTGCGTCGTCTCGAAATATGCTGGCGATTGAATCAGCGTGTGCTGATATACCGCGCTGCGCAGGTCCGCAGTCACTCGCTCGCCGATCCAGCTGACGAAATAGAAACGTCCGGCGACCGCTGCGCCCCATAACAGCGCGATGCCAAACAAGCCGAGAAAGTAGCTATGGATCGCCGCGCCTGCAGTGAAGCCATGATCGATCAGATCACGCAGCGCCAGCGGCACCGCCAACATGGCCGCCGAGCCCAGGCACAGCAGCAGGAATGCCAGCCACAGTGCTCGGCGATAGGGCCGCACAAACGGCCACAGGCCGGATAGCGACACCAGCCGGCGGCTCGCCGGCCCGGGTGCCGCGAGCGTCGCCAGCAGTTCGCTAGGGTCGTCGCTGGGGGCTTCTTCTGTGGGGGCGGTTTGATTCATGGCGACGGCACGATAGCAGCACCGGAGCCTGACGATCACGAGGCAGTCGGTCGCTCAGAGCATCTCGGCTAAAATCTGCGCCAACGGTCGCCTTACACAGCGGCGTTCACTCCTACCATCAGGACATACTCATCATGGGCTACAACACGCTGGACTGGGCCGTTGCCGACGGCATCCTGACCCTCACGCTGAACCGCCCCGAGCAGCTCAACGCGTTCACCGTGGAGATGGCCAACGAGTTGGTGGCCGCCTTCGAGGCCGCCAGCGTTGACGATAGCGTCCGCGCCGTCGTGGTAACGGGTGCCGGGCGCGCATTCTGCGCCGGCATGGACCTGACCCGCTCCGGCAACGTGTTCGGTCTTGATGAAACCCAGCAGCCGACGCTTGCAGACATGAACCAGCGCCTCGACGATCCGGCCATTCACGACGGCGTGCGTGACACCGGCGGACGCGTCACGCTCGCGATCTACAACTGCACCAAGCCGGTCATTGCCGCCATCAATGGCCCCGCTGTCGGCATAGGTGCGACGATGACCTTGGCCATGGATGTGCGCCTGGCCTCCGAGAAGGCCCGCATCGGCTTCGTGTTCGGCAAGATCGGCATCGTGCCCGAAGCCTGCTCGAGCTGGTTTCTGCCACGCATCGTCGGCATCAGCCAGGCGCTGGAGTGGTGCTACAGCGCTGACATTCTCGACCCTGCCGAGGCGCTGCGCGGGGGCCTGATAAAGGCCGTGTTGCCGCCGGAGCAGCTGCTGCCCGAGGCCTACACGCTGGCGCGCAAGTACGTTGAGAACCGCTCGCCGGTGGCCGTGGCCCTGACTCGGCAGATGCTGTACCGCAACGCCGCGCAGCCCCATCCTCTGGAGGCGCACAAGGTGGACTCCCTGGCGGTTTACTACACGAGTCTGAAGGACGGCAAGGAAGGGGTACGCTCGTTTCTCGAGAAGCGGGCACCGGCCTTCACCGCCCAGACCTCGACCGATCTTCCGCCGTTCTACAAGGACTGGGCCAAGTAACGCGGTTGACCCGCGCGCCTCGCCGGCAAAGGCGACGGCGCGCGCGGTCAGGCGGCACTAGCCTGCGGCGGTCTCGGCGCCGGCGCCATCGGTCGCTGCACTGAACTGCATGACGCCGTCGTCGACTGCGCCGAACTTCAACGTCAGCAGGTCCAGCGCATAGTTCTGGTATAGACGCCACGGCGCCTTGGAGCCCTGTTTCGGAAAGCGGTCAATCGCGCGCAGGACATAGCTTGAAGAGAAATCGATCAGCGGCTGCTCGCTGACGCTGGGGTCCGTGTTCCGCGGCGTGCACTGGCGATAGCCGTGCTGATCCATGTAGTTCAGCAGCCGGCACACGTATGCGCTGGTGAGATCACACTTCAACGTCCAGGATGCGTTGGTGTAGCCCAGCGCCGATGCCATGTTCGGCAGGCCGCTGCACATCATGCCCTTGTA
>JBFJJW010000072.1:0-14271 GCA_041612095.1 Solimonas sp.
AAGACTACTTTGCCGAAGGCGAAGGAACTGCGCCGCCTGGCGGAGCCGCTGATCACCCGCGCCAAGGACGACAGCGTTGCCAATCGCCGCCTGGTGTTTTCGCGCCTGCGCGACCGCGATGCGGTGCAGAAACTGTTCAACGAGATCGGGCCCCGCTACAAGGCACGCCCGGGCGGCTATCTGCGCATTCTCAAGTGCGGCTTCCGTGCCGGCGACGACGCGCCTATGGCCTATGTCGAGTTGATTGATCGGCCGCGCGCTGCTGCAGACGCGGAGGTTGCCGCCTAGGGTCGGGATTGATCCCGCTCCAGCGAGCAAACTAAACGGGCGCCTATACGGCGCCCGTTTTGTTTAGGTCGAGTCCTTTCGAGTTCTATTCCCGTCGGGCCCTTGCAACCTCGTGGCGCGATAGGTGGCGCGCTAGCGCGCCAGCATCACGCCGAAGCTGAGCCGGGTGATGCTGTTGTTGTAATCGATCAGGCTCTCGCCGTAGCCATGCCACAGATTCAATGACCAGAACGCGTCGTCACCCAGAGGCAGGCTATAGCTCAGCTGTACGGCGCCCTTGCCAGTCGCCGGATTGCCGCGCAGCATCATTCCGGCCATGTGCCGCCGATCTCCGTTGAGGTGGCGCTGCACGCGCAGTTCGCCGTAGCCGTAATAGTCGTCAATGTCGGGATTGTCGTCTCCCTCGGGATCGTCGGGAGTCTCCTTGGCGGACTCCGGAATCCGGTACCAGAGACGCAGATGTATCAGCGTCTTCTCCGATTCGGTGTAGGCGGCCAGGATGGCGCGATTCCAGGAGCGTGAGTCGCGGACCTCCTGGCCGTTGGATTCGTGATCGATACCGATATCGAGGCCACAGCCGACGCAGGCCGGGTAGCCGGGCTTCCAGCGGTAGAACAGCTCCGGGTTGTAATTGGTTTCCCGAAATGGCCTTGAGTCGTCGCTGTTGTAAACCTGCCAGAACGATCGTTGGGTGTAACCGAAGAACAGGTTACGGGCGAACAGTCGCTGCTTGAGACTGACCTGGAAGATCAACTCTGTATCCTGGCCAGAGTGCTCCGGGCTGTAGGTGAACGGCCACACATACATCGGCTTGTGAAACGAAAGGCCGGGCCGGTCATTGATCAGTGTGAACAGGTCGAGGTCTCGTGCCAGGCTCACGAACAGCGGCTGGGCCGTCGAGGTCTCGGGCCTGGCTTCGGGCGCCGGCGTAGCATCGGACGCCGCTGCCGCCGGATCTTCGTCCGCGCGCAGCTCCCCGGCGCCGGGCTGGGCCCAGGCGCACAGCGGCAGCAAGAGCGCGGCCAACCAGCACACGAGCCAACGCTGTGATCCCGCAAAGCGCGCAAGTAGCATGTGGTCTTCGATCGATAATTAATGAGGGCGCGGTGGTGCCAGCGCGTCGACGTAGGGCCGCATGACCCGTTCAACGCGGCACAGGCGTGCGTAGTGCCAAAGCCGTTTCAGATTGACGTCGCGGGCCGCCAGCGCCGCGCGCAGCGCGTCTACTGCGATATGCGGGCCGATCTTGTTGCGAAACTTGAACAGGTCGGCCAAGGTCTTTTCCAGCACGTATACCCGCAGGTCCACGTTCTCAACCAGATGTACCTCGACGCCGTCGGTGAATGCGGGCCCGCCCAGGCGAGCCACATGCAGCGCCGGGTAGTCCAGACGGGGCCGCGCGGCGCGGCGTTCTATGGCTACCGAGATCAGGTCGGGGTCGGGGGGGCAGAGCCCGTGAAATGCCAGCGCAGACTGCAGGCAGATGACACCATTGGGCACGGCGCGGCCGACTATCGCCAGCGATAGCTCCGGAGACGGGCGGGTCTGGGCCGGCACATAGCTGCCGCGCCCGAGCTTCTTGAGCACGCCGCGATCACATAGGCGACGCAAATACTCCGCCTGTATGCCGAACGGCACCAGATCCTTAGGACGCAGAACGCCCAGCTTCTGCGCCAGCAGGACGATGCGCTCGGACTTACTGTGCTCGTCCACGTGTGAGCAAGAACCCAAAGACTGTAAAAGTGTCGATATTTAAAAACATAATGATTCCGGAAGCAAGCGCGGCACACTTATATTCATGAATTAGATAGGCGCCATATAACCATGATTTAATTGCCCAAATTCTTGGGGGCTCATTCCGGCCCCGATACGGCCTGCCCAGGTGCCCCGGATGGCGGCCCGCTGCAAGCACAGCGACGGCATAATCCGCAGCACATGCACGATTCCGCCGCCCACGTACTGGTCTCGCTGATGGCCTTAGGCATGGCGCTGGCCTTCGTTTCGGCAGATCGCCATTCGCGGATTTCGCGCATGCTTGCTGCGGGCTTTGCCTTTCTTGGCATCGCGGTTTCCTTCAATGTCGTGCTGCCGGCGCACTTCGAAGTGCCGCGAGGATGGACCGGTTGGCTGGCGCTGCCGGAGGCGCTGTCGATGCTGTTCGTGCTGGAATGGGTGCTGGCCGTGCGCCGCACGACTCCGGCGGCGGCGGATCTGAATACGCGCACAGGCGATCGCGTGCTGCGCGTCGGACAGGCGGCGGCGTTGTTCTACGCGCTGTTCTCCGTACTGTGGCCGGAGCTGCGCCTGACCGCATTTGCGCAGGCGGTGGGACAGCCACAGCTGCTGAGCAGCGGCGGTTTCTGGCTGTTCTTCAGCCCCATGCTGCTGGCGATGCTCGCCGGCATGTTCGGCATATTTCTGCTGCTGAACCGGCGGCCGGAGCGGGCGGAAACCGTGCGGGTACTGGCAATGGCCGCAGCCGCGCCGTTTCTGGTTGCCGGCGCCATCTTGCCGCTGGACTGGTCAGCGCGGTCGGCCGGGTTTGGCGAGATACTGTTCTTCGGGGGAGCGGTGCACTATCACGTGCAGCAAGGTCAGCGCGGACAGTTCATGTCCCGCTTTCTGTCTCCGCAGGTAGCACGGCTGGTGGCGGAGCAGGGGCTGGAGCGCGCGATGCAGGAGTCCAGCCGCGAGATCACGGTCGTATGCTGCGATCTGCGCGGGTTCACTGCCTACGCCTCGGCGCAGTCGTCGGCCCAGGTTCTGCAGGTGTTGCGCGAATACTATGACGTCAGCGGCCAGGTCGTTGCCGAATTTGGCGCGACCATCAAGGACTTTGCAGGAGACGGCATTCTGATTCTGGTTGGCGCACCCCTGCCGATCGCGTATCACGCACAGCGGGGGATCGAAATGGCGGCTCGCATACGCACCGAGGTGCAGAAGCGGATGCCGCATTGGAGTACAGCGACGCATCAGCTCGGCGTGGGTTTCGGCGTTGCCACCGGCGTGGCCACGGTCGGCGTGATCGGTTCCGCATCCCGGCTGGAGTACACCGCGGTGGGATCCGTGGTCAATCTCGCCTCGCGGCTATGCGAGCAGGCGCTGGACGGCGAGATACTGGTCGATGCAAGAACCATCGAACTGGCCGGCGATGAGGGCCTGATGCCGCGCCCGGCACTGAACGTGAAGGGCTATTCCGCGCCGATCAGCTACGCGCTGCTGCCAACCTGAAACGCAGGCTCGCGATGCGGCTCATACCGCCCCGGATGCCTAATCCTGGCCGACCGCGACCCGAATGATCTCGTCGCCGCCCACCCAGGCGCGAAACATGGCGCTGGAATTGAACGGCATGGCGATGTTGCCGTTGCGGTCGATTGCGATACAACCACCGCGTCCCTGCAGTTGCGCCACCGCAGCCAGCGTCTCGCTGCACGCTCGATCCAGACTGGCGCCATCGTAGCGCAGGCGTGCATGGACCTCGGCGCCAAAGCCCACGCGGATGAAGCACTCGCCGGTACCGGTGCAGGAAATTGCCGCGCTGCGGTCGTCGGCGAAGGTGCCGGCCCCGATGATGGGGGAATCGCCCACGCGACCCGGCTGCTTGTTGGTCAGGCCGCCGGTGCTGGTCGCCGCCGCCAGATGGCCTTGTGCATCGCGCGCCACCGCGCCGACCGTCCCAAAGCCGGCGTCGTGATCCAGCACGATCACGCCGCGCTCATGTGCGGCCTTCAGCTGGCGAAACCGCTGCTCGGTGATGAAAAAGTCCGGGGTGACCTCTTCGAGGCCCAGCTCACGATTGACGGCATCGGCGCCGTGACCCATGAACATGACATGAGGCGAGCGCTCCATCAGCGCGCGCGCAAGACGCACGGGGCTTCGCGCGCGCGCGACCCCGGTGACCGCGCCACAGCGACGGTCGCGGCCATCCATGATGGCGGCCTCGAGCTCCGGTTGACCGTCGCGGTTGAGTACAGCGCCGACCCCGGCATTGAACAGCGGGCACTCCTCCAGCCGCAGCACCGCCCGCTCGACAGCATCGAGGCTGCTGGCGCCTTCGCGCAGCAGCGCAACGCACTCCTCGACAACTGCACGCAATGCCGCTCGCTGCTCTGCGGTGTCGGTGGCCGCTGCGTCGAGCTCGCCGGCGCCGCCATGTATAGCCAGTCGAATCATCGGTAGTCCCGGTGGGGTATGCGACAGCCTAGCGTGGCCACCCCCATGCCAGCCAATGCGGCGTCAGTTCCGCGTGCTGGCCGGTGTGGCGCCGCCGGTGCGGACAGATACCGACGAGCGCTCCGGTGCCTAAAACACAAAGGGAGCCTGACGGCTCCCCTTGCGGACACAAAAGGACTGACCTCAGTTGCCGAGGTCGCCCATCTGGCCTGTGCCGCCGTCCAGCCACTGCTGGTATTCCGGCGCCACATCCCGGCGCTCAGAGCTGGCGTATTGCCAGTTCTTGCCGCGCATGTCGCTCAGACCACTGCCGAGCAGGCCGCCCAGCGGTACATCGCCGGTGCCGCCGGTGCCACCACCCGTGCCGCCGGTGCCGCCGCCGGTACCCCCCGTGCCGCCACCCGTGCCGCCGGTGCCGCCGCCGGTACCCCCTGTGCCACCACCCGCCGTATCTCCGGTGGCCCCGCCCGAGGGTGAGTCATCGTTATCGTCGGTCGAGCTGACCACGACGGCGGTAGCGGCTACGCCCGCGACCACGGCTGCAGTGGTCAGCGCTGCGCCGCCTCCGGCGGCACCTGCCTGATTCATGCGCAGGGCCATGCCGCGCAGGCTGCTGCCGTTGAGAAACGCATCGGCGCCGCTGTTGTCGCCGACATTCAGCACCAGCAGTGGCGGCGCCAGTTCTCGTGCCGCCATGCGCGAGTCGTAATCCAGGCGCAGGCCGTACTGGAAATTGTTGCTGGAAACCTCCTGTGCACCACCGAAGTTCCAGACCAGGTAGGTCCCCAGCTGCGGGTCACTGTCACCGGCGTTGGCCGGCACGCCTATCACTGTGGCGGTAAGCAGAGCCCCCGCCGCTGCCTTAATCACTGACTTCATAAACTTCCCCCAAAGTGTTTTCATCGCAGCGGCTGCTGTCGATGCACCACCCAACTGTATGGCGACCACTAGATCGCCGCAAGCGCCTTCATGGCAGCGAGAATTCGCCGACTTGAATGTCGCGCCCGTTGACGCCCTCACCCAGAACCTGCCAGGCGACGATCGCCCTGCGCTCGCCGGTCAATGCCACGGCAGGAAACATTGCCTGATTGCCGCCCAGCCGCGCGATCTCACGCAGCGTGGCTCCGGCCGCAGTCTGAATGCCGATGCGGGCCTGACCATTCCCTTGCGCCGCCAGCAGCACGGCTCCGGTGGGCGTCAGGGTCATGGCATTGCGTTCGATCAGACCGCTGCCTGGCGGCGCGACCACGATCGGCGACCCCAAAGGTGTCTGCGGACCGCTGTAGCGCTGCAGATAAAGGCCAAGGGGTTCATAGCCAAATGTATGGCCTTCCCAAGCCACTGCGAATTGGCCGTCCGCATTCATCGCCACGGTCGCGAGATCCACGTCCACGCCCTCCGCGACTTCGTTGACCGTGTAGGCCGGCGACAGCGCGGTTGCGTTCAGGTCGAAGTGTTGCGCGCGCAATTGGGTGGCATCGCCGGCACTGGCCCAGACCAGCACGAAGTTGCCGTCCGCGTCCATCGACACACGCGGTGCGCGAGGATACTGATCGGTGGCGATTACCGTGGTCCGCATCGGGCTGGTTCGCGGTGTGCCATCCGGTGCGTAGGTACGCACCTCCAGCCAGCGATCCTCCAGATTGTTCTGTCCCAGAGCCTCCGCAACGGCACCGACCTCGCGATTGCTCCAGGCGATCACCAAGTCGCCCCGTGCGTTCATTGCGACCTGCGGCTCGGACTGCGAGTCGCGCGCCGAATTGTCCGGACCAACCTGGAACTCGCCGCCCTGCCTGGCGCCATCGGCGCTGTAGCGTTGCGCAAAGATGGTGCCGCCGGGGCTGCCCTGCAGCGAGCTGCGCCAGGCAATGACAAAGTTGCCGGCGCCATCCATCGCAGCCGCCGGAAAATTCTGGCGGCTGACGGAATAGCTGTTTACCTGAAACTCGGAACCGGCCGCCACGCCGTCCACATAGCGCTGCGCAAACACACCTAGATGGCTGCCGTCCTGGCCCAGACTCTCCCAGGCGACGACGGCGCGCCCGTGGCCATCGGCTGCAACTGCGGGGCGCTGCTGATCGGATACCGTATAGGTGTTGGCCAGCTGCTGCTTGCCACTACCACCTCCGCCGCCTTGGGGGCTGCCGCCACAGGCGGCCATCGCCATCGCCACCGAGAAAACGAGGCCCAGCTGCAGCCGGGTGCGTGCCGAGATCATCGTGAGAACCTCTGGAAGAACTGCCACATCTCACGGTTGGCGCGGATGTTCTGCGTGGTGATGCCTGCGACCGGGACGAAATCGAGTGCACCGGGCCAGGTATGTCCGCCGTTCTCGATGGTGTAGAGCACTACGCCCCGATTCGGTGGGCAGCTGTCGTAGCTGTCGGTATAGACCCGAGTGCCATCGGCGACGATGACGGGCAGGTCGGTACGCACGGCTGCGCCGGTGCATTGATTGATATTGGCCCAGTACTTCGCTGCATCCTGTGCGGGTAGGCTGCCGACGAAAGCCAGATCAAGAATCAGCGACGGAATCCCCGGTCCGTAGGGGACCTGCGAGTCGGCGGTGCCGTTGAAGAACGCCATCGGAGTGGGTAGCGAGGGCGCACACTGGCGTGCCAATGAGTCACGCATCGTCGCCGCGACGGACGCGCCCGCCGCGATCTTCTCCGGGCGTTCGCAAGCGAATCGAACCGTCATGTTGCCCCCCTGCGAGTACCCGGTCATGTAGATTCGGCGCGGGTCCAGCTGGTGGCGGGCGACGACATCGTCAATCAGCGCCGCGAGGTAGCCGACATCATCGCTGTCCTGAGCGTCGTTGGGCGAATGCGACCAGGTACCGTCGTGGGCTTCCGGCAGGATGATCCAGGCCCCGGAATCACGGGCGAGCTCGCCGACCTCGGTCAGATTGGCCATCGAGGGCGCGCTGCCGAGGTTGAAATGCAGCACAAGAATCGCCGGGGCGTTGGCCCCGGCCCGTGTCGGCGCTATGAAGCCGACCGAACGGGTGATGCCGCCGTGGGTAAAGGCCTCGTAGAAGATCCGGGTGTTTTCCCACGGCAGAAAGGACAGGGCATTAGCCGAAGGCGACATAAGCGTCGCAACAGCCAATAGCGCCGCGCCTAAGACTCGGCGAATCCCGGGATACATCTGCATGAACCGCTCCTCAACGCGTAATCCGCGGCAACGGCATGCAGCACTGTCAGCGCGCGGCTGCATGATTGACCGTGGCGGAAGCCGCTGCCGAAAGGGGCTCAGGCAGCAGATCTTCTGAATGGCTCAGTATTTTACAGAACAGCCGTACGGCTTGGTCAGAGGCTGGCTGATGGGCTTGTCAGCCAATGCCTCGTTCAACGCGATCTGGAGGTGGGGCCGCGCTTTTGCGATATCCGCTGCGTCGGCACTGGCAATGCTGTCGATGCCGCCGGCGTAGATGAGGGTGCCCGCAGGGTCGATGATGAACATGTGCGGAGTGGTCTGCGCTCCGTACAGGCGCCCGACGGCGCCGGTTTCGTCGAGCAGCACGGCAGTAGGCGCCGCGCCGCGCTCGGTCGTCAGCGCATCGGCCTGGGCGCCCGAGACATGCCCCTGCTTTCCGGGCGCGGATGAGATTACGGACAGCCAGACCGCGCCTTCTTCAGCGGCGGTGCGCTGCAAACCTTGCATGTTTCCCTGGTAGTGTTTCTGTACGAAGGGGCAGCCGTCGTTGGTCCACTCAAGCACCACCACCTTTCCGCGGTAGTCGGCCAGTTCGACCGATTTGCCGTGACTATCCGTAGCGGCGAAGCCGGGTGCTGGCTCTCCCACCTTGGGGGCTGCGGTCACGCTGCCGATACCCAGCGTCAGGGCGGTGGCCACGGCAAGTCGGTGCCAAATCTGGATACGCATCGTCGGTACCTCGCTAGTTCAGGGCTTCAATAAGTGAGTCTGGACTCAGGATCTGCGGCAGCACCCGGGGCTCGCCGCCGTTGACATAGAGCAGGTAGAGGGGAACGCCATTGCGGCCGAATCGAGCCAATTCGGCAGTAATGTCCGGATCCGCACGCGTCCAATCCGCCACCAGAGTGATGACATCCCGAGTCAGCATGGCCTCCTGCACCCGCGCCGAATTCAAGGTGGCACGCTCGTTGAGCTTGCAGGTGATGCACCAGTCGGCGGTGAAGTCCACGAAGACCGTGCGGCCCTCTGCACGCAGCTCAGCCACCCGAGCGGCGGACCAGGGCTCGGCGCCGGCCGCCGGCCGCTGGGCAGGCAGCGGGGTGGAGGCGGTGAAGACCAGAGCCAAGGCGCCAGCGAGCGCGGCCAGCTTGAGTATCGAGGCGAGTACTCCACGCGAGCGCCACAGCCACAGCGCGAATGCGATCAGAACGACTCCGACCAGGACGCGCGCCAGCATCTGCGCGTCGGACTGGCGTGTCAGCACCCACAGCAGCCAAACGGCCGTAAGGTACAGCGGGAAGGCCATCAGCTGCTTGAACCGTTCCATCCACGCGCCCGGGCGCGGCAGCAGTCTGGCCAGCGCGGGAACGAAGCCTAGCAGCAGGAATGGCAGCGCAAGGCCCAGGCCCAGCACCGCGAATATCAGCAAGGCCAGCGTCGCCGGCTGTGTCATGGCGTAGCCCAGCGCAGTTCCCATGAACGGCGCGGTGCAGGGGGTGGCGACTACGACCGCCAGCACACCCGTGAAAAAGGAACTGCTGAGTCCGGGACGCTGGACCAGGCGACCGCCCAGGTTCATCAGCCCGGCTCCGAATTCCACGGCACCGGAAAGTGACAGTCCGAGCGCAAACAGCAGGTACACGAGCACCGCGACGAACTCTGGAGATTGCAATTGAAAGCCCCAGCCGACCGCCTCGCCCGCACCACGCAGCGCTAGCATCACGCCAGCCACTGCGGTGCAGGAGAGGACGACGCCGGCGGTATAGGCCAGCGCCTGTCGGTGGCGTTCATGCGGCTGCTCGGCACCGGATCGCGTCAGCGCCAGCGCCTTCAGCGCCAGTACCGGAAAGACGCAGGGCATCAGGTTGAGTATCAGGCCGCCCAGCAAGGCCAGCCCCAGGACCGCCAGCAGCGCTGGGGACTGCAGCGGAGAGTCTGCGGCACCATCGGTCCCCGCCCTGTCAGGGGTCGGGACCAGAACCGGCTCGCTGACCGCAGCGACCGTCCCTGGCTGGGCGCGGATTTCCCAGGCCATCGCGGAGCGGCCCTGTCGCAGTACCACGACGCCGTCAACCTGCTGCGGGGCATCGACAAAATAGGCGCTGAGCAGCTGCGACATGCGCAGACGATCGGCAGACTCATGTTCAACCCGCTGTGGAGCGGCGTGACTCACCAGGTCATTGGCGTAGGGGTAGAACTCGATCGCATCTGCCTTGCTCAGCGCAGCCGCGGCGAGCGCAAGTGACAGCCGGCCATCCGCGATCTGGAACTGCGCTTCCCAGTCACGGGCAGGGATCGGCAATTCAGAGCGGGCCGTCGCAAAGCTAGGTCCCCAGTCCGGGTCGACGCTCGCGCTCGGAGCCACCGGCAATTGCAGGCTGAGATCGGCGCCGCCCGGGATGCAGACATCCTTGCACACCAGCCACTTGGCCTTAGCCTGTAGCTGTACCTTGCCGGTTGTGCCGGGGCCGACCTGCAGCGGTACCAGATGCAGGGTTTCCTCGCCGTAGCCGTAGTTGGTCAGATCGCCCAGCGAATGGCGGTGCGGATAAGGCCAATGGATCTCGCCGGCCGCCACACCCTCGGGCAACTGCCACTCCAGCGTGGTGGGAATGCCCGAGTCCCCGGGGTTGCGCCAGTACACATGCCATCCCGCGTCAGGGCGCATGCGCAGTGCCACCCAGTTGTCACCGCCGACGGTCAGCGCATTCCGTTCAGCGATCAGCTCTACCTCTACGTGATCGATTTGTACGGGCGCAGCCGCCGCCGCAGCGCACAGTAAGAAAAGCAACAGGCCGGAAAAGGCACGCAGATTCATGGAGAATTCGGAGTTAAATGCGGTCCAAAGACCGCGACTTAGGCATGAGGTTCAGCAAAACTAACATGAAGGCATGGTGCATTCTGGCGGCAGCGCTGCTGGCCTACGCGGATTCCGGTTCGGCTGCCGGCTCGCTGCGCTGTGGCTCGCGCCTGGTGGCGCAAGGCGACTCCGCCGCGCAATTGCTCGGCGCCTGCGGTGAGCCCGACTTGCGGGATGTCTGGACTACCGGCGGCGCGTACGGGCCGGGTGCGCTTGGCGCGGTCGAGCAATGGACCTACAACCTGGGGCCCAGCCAATTGCTGCGTATCGTGCAGTTGCGACAGGGCCGGATCGAAAGCATAGAGCTCGAGGGTTACGGCTTTTCCCCCTCATCGGCAGCGCGCGACTGCAGCGCAGCCGGCGCCATCCCGCGAGGCATGTCCAAGTACCGGTTGCTCGCGCGCTGCGGTACGCCGCTGACGCGGGTGGCCGATCAGCGCCTGCTGCACCCGAACCCGCGCCAGCTCAATGATCCGGGCTGGCGGCTGCGGCACCACGGCGAAGTGCTGATCCCGACGTATCGCGAGGAGTGGACCTACAACTTCGGTTCATCCAAGCTGATGCGCACTGTAATTCTCGATAATGGAAGCGTGAGCGATGTCCAGATTGGCGAACGTGGTTTCGATTAGGCGTGTTGCAGTCGGTGCAGCGGTGCTGGCGGCGGCGGGTTTGAGTGCCTGCGGGTCGATGGGCAGTGCGCAGCTGCGATCCCCGGATGGGCAGTTGGCGCCGTGCAGTGCCAAGCGCTGTGTTTCGTCGCGTGCCACCGACAGCGAATACTTCATCGAGCCCTTGCGCTATCCGGGCACGCGTGAGGCCGCGCATGCCGCTCTGTTGCGCATACTGGCGACGATGCCGGGCGCCTCGGTTGAAACTCAAACGGAAGACTATGTGCACGCGACCTTCACCACACGGCTGATGCGCTACGTCGATGATCTGGAGCTTGAGTTTCCGGAGGGCGAACGCGTCGTGCACGTGCGTTCATCAAGCCGGATCGGCTACTACGATTTCGATGCGAACCGGGAGCGTGTGGAGACCTTGCGCGCGCGGTTTGACGCGCTGCAGCCCTGATATGCCAGGGTCGCCATCACGCTCGGCGGCGCAGTGAGCTCCGGTCGCCGCGAATCTACAGGTACCTCTGCAATGTCCAAGTCGCGCAAGTTCGACATCGTGCTCTTCGGCGCAACCGGCTTCACCGGCCAGCTCACCGCGGAGTATCTGGCCCGTCGGGGCGGCGATACTCTGAAGTGGGCCCTGGCCGGCCGCAGTCTGGACAAGCTCAAGGTGGTGCGGGCCCGGCTTGCGGACGTGAATCCTGGCTGTCGCGACCTCGACTTGTTGGTAGCCGATGTCGGCGACGCCGCATCGATGCAGCGACTCGCGGAGGCTGCCCGCGTCGTGGTGACAACCGTGGGGCCCTACATCCGCTACGGAGAGCCGGTAGTGGCGGCCTGCGCGGCTGCCGGCACCGACTACGTCGACCTCACCGGCGAGCCCGAGTTTGTCGATCTGATGTGGTTGCGCCACCACGATACTGCCAAGACCAGCGGCGCGCGCATCGTCAACTGCTGCGGGTTTGACAGCATTCCGCATGATCTGGGTTGCTGGTTCACGGTCCAGCAGTTGCCGGAGGACGTGCCGCTGCGCGTGCAGGGGTTTGTGCGGGCCGGCGGCCAGTTCTCCGGCGGCACGCTGCATTCTGCGGTGACCGCCTTCTCACGCCTCGGTGAATACGCCAGCGCGGCCAAGGCACGCAGGCGCAAGGAGGGCGTGCCGGTGGACCGGCGCGTCGGCTCCATCCGGCACGGCTTGCGCTACATGAAGAGCTTGAGCAGCTGGGCGCTGCCGATGCCGACGATCGACCCGCAGGTTATCCGCAGGTCGGCTGTGGCCAATGACCGCTACGGTCCCGACTTCCGCTACGGGCACTTTCTGTTGCTGAAGAAGCTGTCAGCGGTAGCCGCCCTGGTTGGCGGCGCCGCTGCAGTATTTGCCGGCAGCCAGTTCAGCGCGACGCGCCAGCGCCTGCTCAAGCTCAAGGACCCGGGGCAGGGCCCCAGCGAGGCGGTGCGCGCCAAGGGTTGGTTCAAGATCGTTTTTCTGGGGGAGGGAGGCGGCCGCAAGCTGCGCTGCGAGGTGTCGGGCGGCGACCCCGGCTACGGCGAGACTGCGAAGATGCTTGCGGAGTCGGCCTTGTGTCTGGCGCGAGACCGTTTGCCACACGTGGCAGGTGTGCTGACGCCGGCGCAAGCCATGGGTAACGCGCTGATCGAGCGCCTGCAGCAGGCGGGGATCCGCTTCAAGCTGGTAAGTCAACGATGACTGCAAAACTGTTTCTCGCCCTGGGCGGGCTCTATGGCTTGCTCGGGGTCGCGTTGGGAGCGTTTGGTGCGCATGCCCTGCGGGAGCGGTTGGCTCCCGAGCTGCTCGGCGCCTGGAAGACCGCCGTCGAGTACCAGTTCTATCACGCGTTGGCGTTGCTCGCCGTGGGCTGGCTGCTGCGCGAGTCGGCCAGCGCGATCTGGCTGCAGGCGGCCGGCATCAGCTTTGCGCTGGGCGTTCTGCTGTTCTCCGGCAGCCTGTATGCGCTGGCCCTCAGCGGCGTGCGAATCCTGGGGGCAGTCACGCCGCTGGGCGGACTGGCCTTCTTGCTGGGCTGGGCGTTCCTGACGGTGGCGGTACTGCGGCAGCCCTGAGAATGCTCAACCGCGGCCGAGTGCCTTCAGCAGGGCGTCGGCGATGCGCTCCGCCGCCTGCTGTGCCGCATGCTCCAGGCCTTCTTCAAAGTGTGCCCGAGCGGCTGCCTGTTCCTCCTCAAGCCGTTGCATGCGCTGGGTAAGCCGCTGCTCGGTCTGCTGCAACCGGGTTTCCAGCTCCACCAACCCTGCCGGCTTTGCACCGATGCGCGATTCAAGCTGAGCCAGCGCCGCTCGCAGTTCACCAAACAGCGCCTGGGCTTCGGCAGCGGCAGCGCTGGCAGCCTCTTCGCGCGAGGCCGCCTCCGCCTGCTGGGCGGCGGCCGCAGCGCGTGCCTCGAGCTCGATGCGCGCCTCTGCGGCCGCGGCCGCCGCTTCGGCCTCGGCCTGCGCGCTGGCCGCGGCCTGAGCCGCCACGATTTCGGCCTGCTCGCGCTCGCGCTGAACGTTCTCCAGAACCTGCAGCAGTTGGTCAGGACTTGGGGGTTTGCCGAGGACGTCGGCGGCGCCCTTGCTGCGCGCCTCCTCGACAAAATGGTCCCCCTCGTTGCCCGAACAGATCACCACCGGGATGCCGGCGGTATGCGGGTCGGCCTTCAGGTGCCGCAGCGCCTCGAATCCATCTTCCCCCGGCATCACGTGGTCCATGAAGATCAGATCGGGGTTGAGGTCGCGCAGTACACGATAGGCCTCCTGCGCACTTTCAACGGCGTCGACCTTGTAGGCATGGCTTTCCAGGTGCCGGCGCAGCGCGAAGCGAGCGGACTTGGAATCGTCGACGATCAGGGCGGAACGGGCACTCACTGCGGGCTCTCGATGAATGATTCGGGTGTGCCGCGAATCTAGCACCGTAGCGGCGTTCGCGCTGCGGTCGGGTGCGACCGCAAACGCAGTTGCTCAGGCCGGAGGTGCGCTGACCCTGTCGCCCAGACCGCGGACCGAGCGGACGCACAAAAAAGCGCGGCGGTCCCTTGAGGATCCGCCGCGCCAAAAAAGACGGTGCCGCTAGACTTACTTCTTCTTCGCAGCTTTCTTTGCAGTTTTCTTCGCAGCTTTCTTGGCAGCCATGATGACCTCCTAAAAATGCGGATACGA
>JBFJJW010000073.1:0-14259 GCA_041612095.1 Solimonas sp.
CTCCTGACGCGCCACGTCAAGCACACGTCGCATGAACTCCTGGGCGTAGTCAGCCTGGTGCTCGATTCCGCAGGCTTTCATCTCGACATAGATCAGCTTGCTGATCTGCTCCCCGCAGCGGCTCACGCGACCGAAGGCCTCAGCATCGTCCCGGATCAGCTCCAGGCAGCGACTGCGCAGGTTGCGTCGCCGGAACGAGCCTTCCCAGTAGATCTCCATCGTCAGCATCAGGCGCTGGGGGCCCGGCCTCATGCCGAGGGTGACGGCTATCAACTGATCCAGAAACAGCTTGATGTGGCCGATCAGCAATTGAGTGGCGGTGACGGGCGTCAGTGCCAGATCGTCGGCGTCGCGCAGGGCGCCGCTGTCCACCCGTCTAAGGATCTCCACCACGTCCATGGTCATGCCGGATTCTGACTCATCGCTCACGTTCTTTTGGGGACAGCATGCCGCAAATGTCGACCAGGCCTCTACCCCCGGACCTGGGGGGTACAGCCGGTCGCCGCGCCCGCTTAAGAAATAAATAGGGTTTCCTTAGGCAAGATTTAACGGCGGCGATCCAGTTGGCTGCCTAAGCTGCCACCCCGCTGCCGCCAGCCTGCGCGGCGGCCAGGAATACTTTGCGACGGGAGTGGACAGCATGGAATGCGACGCCGGGCGGTACAACATCTACGCCAACATACACAAGGCACTGCGTGTCTATATGGCGCAGACCCTGCAGCTACTGGGGGCTGCGGACTGGTCGGATCGTACCGATGCCACGGGCGCCTTGGCTGAGCTGAGGGGTCTGCTGGCCCTGTGCCGGTCTCATCTGGAGCACGAGAATCTGTACGTGCACGCGGCGATGGACGCGCGCCGTCCGGGCGCTGCGGCGCAGACCGCGGAGGAGCACGCGCACCACGTCAGCGCAATCGACACCTTGCTGACCCGGGCAGCGCAACTGGAGGCGGCGCCAATCTCGCTGCGGCACGGACTCGGACACGATCTCTATCTGGCGCTGGCAATGTTCGTGGCCGAGAACTACGAACATATGGACCGCGAAGAAACCGCAAACTGCCGGGTCCTGTGGGATGCATATGACGATGCCGAGATCCACGGAATCGAGGCGGCGCTGGTGGCGTCCATGTCGCCTGAAGCTTCGATGCAGGCGTTGCATTGGATGTTGCCGAACATCGCACATCCGCAGCGCGTTGCCTTGCTGTCCGGCATGCGCAGCCACGCACCTGCCGAGATCTTCGAGTCGGTCCTTGCGCTGGCGTTCGATCGGCTGTCGGAGCGCGACCGCGGCCGTCTGGAACAGGCGCTGGCTTCTGGCGCCCCGCAGGCTTCACTGGATCGGGCGGCATAGTGAGATCCGCAGGGCAGGACAAATAATGAGACCACATCTGCGCATGCTGATGGTGCTTGCGATCGCTAACTGCGGGCCGCTGTCGGCCGCGCCGGCAGCGGTAAGCCGCCTCTACCAGCAGGTTCCGAACCCTCCGGCCAACGCTGTGTCCGCCGCCGCGGCCATCACCGAGCAAGGCGACATCAGCGCGGCGGCCTGGTTACAGCTGCGCGACCAGATAAACGCCGAGCGCGTTGCACTGGAGCAGGCGCAGCACGAGGCTGCGATCAGGGCACAGTTGAGCCTGGTCGGCGCGAGTGCGGCTCCGACCCCCGCGGACACCGAGAAGCTGCAGGCTGAGATGGCACGCGAGGCTGCGCGGCTGCAGAGCCTGCCGCCGGCGCAGCAGATGGCGGAGGCGATGCGAATTCAGCAGCGCTTTCAGCAACAGGCTTTGAATGATGCGCGGCGCATGGCCGAGGAGCCCGCAGCTGTCGATGCCGCCGTCGCTGCGTTTCATGACTACACGGCCGGACAGGCGACGGTGTACTCAGAGCTTGCCGGATATGGTGCGCGGATGACGGCGATAGAGCGCCGTGTCGCGCAGGAAGTCGAGGTGCTTACGCGGCGGCTGCACCAGCAGTACCGTTGCGGCGACGGCGAGGGTGGCTGTCCGAGCCCAGCGGACGAGGCGCACGACCGCGCGCTGGAGCGTGCTGCCTGGGCGCAGATGGTGCCCCTGTACGACCGCGGGTTGGCCGACATGCACACCGTATTTGCGGAGTACAAGCGCAAGCGTGTGGCCGTGGTCACTCGTGGCGACGGCCTGCTGGCCGCGACCGGCTACGGCGTTGCGGCGCAGAGCGCGACCAATCATCAGTTGCTCGCGCAATACCATGCCGCGCTGTTGAGCGAGGTGGAATCGTTGTTGCAGCTGAGCGAGAACGCGTTGCGATGGGCTGGCGGGCAGATGCACTACGGCCGGACCCGCTATGCCGGCGGGGAGTACTGATTCGCTAGGCCGTCGTTCCCTCCAACTGCAGCGGCCGCATGACCTTGAGCCGAAAGCGCCCCCGACCGGTTTTCTCCAGCGCCAGCGCGTTACAGCGTTCGGTGAGGCGGCGAGTCAGCAGCACCAGGCGCGCCTCCAGGTTGTCGCTGAAGTCCGGCAGTCGCAGCGTGGTGTCGAGTCGCAGTTCGCGATTCGAGAAGTCGGTGCGCCCCAGCCTCTGGTAGTCCTGCAGCAGCTTCCAGAGTATGGCGCCGGCAACGCCCTTGATCAGGTAGTCATCGTCAATGAACACGCTATTGTTCTCCGCGTAGTGGCGCACGCGGATAGCATTGCCAGCCGGCACGGGGGCGACGGGATGCGGATCGGATTCGACGCGCTCCTCCTGCACCTGCTGCAGCAAGTGCATCGCATATCCGACCTGCGACGCCAGTACACCCAGCGCATCTTCCGTCTCGTAGCCGAAGGCCCGGTCATCGGGGCTCTCGACATAAAGCACGCCCTGCAGGCGCCCGGCTGCCACAATCGGCACAGCGAGCTGGCTATGGGGCAGGTTCAGGCCTGGAAACGGAATGACCTCCCCCAAGCCGTGCTGCAGTCCCGCCGAGCGAGCGGAGGCCTGTATCGCCCGGTGGTAGGCGTATTCCGAGCTCATGTGGGAGATTCGAATCGAGGTGCGATGCAGCGCGGCGACCCCGATAACTCCGGCCCCGATGGGGGTTTCGGAGCCGATTCCGGATTCGCCGTAGCCGCGACTGGCCACCGTGTAGAGGTTCTGGCCCGCGCAATCCAGCATCAGCACCATCGCGTGACGAATGCCGAAGCGGAGTTCGAGGTTTTCCAGCGCCGCATCCAGCAGCGTGTCCAGATCGGTACAGGCCGCGAGGCAGTCGCCTGCGGTGCGCAGCGCGGTCATCAGATTGCGGCGCGGGAGCGGGTTGCTGAGCACTCTGCCGGGCATCAGCGCAATGCCGCTCACCCGGTACACATCGGCACCGCGCAGAACGAACACTCCCGCCATTCCGGTATGCGACGCGATGCCTGCCAGCCGCGCCTTCATGCTCTCAAACAAGGCGCCCTGCGATTCGGTTCTCAGGTACTCCAGATCAAGCCGGTATGCGGCGGCGGTATCCGGGTTGACGACCATCGCGGTTGCATGGGGGTGCGCGAGTATGTTCTCGCGTGTCTTGTTGAAGAACTGGAACGACAGGGCAACATGCGCACTGTCGACGTAGTGCACCTGCGAGGCATAGCTCAGGTTGGGCGTGCCGTCGCGCGCGCAGGTCGCGATCTGGCTGGGGACGTCGCCCTCCAGGCAGGCGCGGATGTCGTCCAGTGCGATCATGCGGCTGCGAGCCGCTCACCGGCCCGCGGTCCGGGGGTTTGGGTATAGACCGCCGCCACCACGAAGCGCACCACGACGAGATCCCCAGGCTCGTAGTCCAGCAAGGCAGAAACAAAATCCCTGGAAAAGCCCAGGGGCATGATCTGTGCGCTGAACGCTGCAACATGCTGAGCGACGTGCGCGGCGTCACCCGGCTGTGCGGCCTCTATCCACGTCTCGGAGCTCTTGATCTGCAGCGTCTCGTGCGTGCTGGGAAGCGAGTACACGGTTGCCAGCACACGCTGCGTGCGCACATCGCTGAGCAGCTCTGCGGAGCGCGCTGCCGAGAGCAGCAGCCGCAACTGCCCGCGGTCGTCGGAAACCCGGCAGCCGAGACCGCGCGCGAGCGAGCTGCGGTGATTGCGGTCGCGCGAAGACGCGGAGATCGATACTCCGCTCTCGACAAAGGCAGCCTGAACGTCGGTCAGAACCATAGCCAAGGACATCTCCCCCAAGCCCGTGCATCATAGCCAAAGCAGGCGCGATATTGATGGAGGCGAGGCGCACGATGACAACAGGACGGGTGCAGGAGAGGATGCCCGAGCGGGGCCTGATCGAAAGGCTACGCCTGCAACCCCACCCCGAAGGTGGCTGGTACCGGCGCATCTATACCGATGCCGCCCTGTTGACGACGCCGGCCGGAGAGCGGCCGCGCGCGACTTCCATCCACTACCTGCTCACCCGCAGTTCGCCCCGCGGCTGCCTGCACCGGAACCGCTCCACGATCCTGCATTTCCTGCAGAGCGGCGGGCCGGTCAAGTACCTGCTGCTGGATTCGCGCGGCAGTCTACGCTCGGTGGTGCTGGGTACGGCAGATGATCAGGCCCTGTTTCTCGAAGTGCCGGGCGGTTGCTGGAAGGCCAGTCAACTGGTCGATGGTGCCGGCCATGCGCTGGTCAGCGAGGTCGTGGTGCCGGGGTTCGACTTTGCCGATCACGAATACATGAGCGACGCGCGGCTGCGTGCCGAGTTCCCACAGTACCAACAGGCGCTGCTTGATCTGGTGCGTTGAGCCCTAGCGCGCGTCCGCATCCAGGTCCACGCCTGCGCCAACCTGAATGCGGCACTCCAGGGCGCCGACGATCAGCTCGGGCTCGGCCGCCGGAGGCGGATTGCCATACGGCTTGAGTCCCTCTTGTCCACCTCTGGGGCTGTAGTTGCAGACCCAGATTTCCGCGGTCTCGCAACGCGCCCGTCCGCAGCCCAGTTCCTCGGTTGTTTCCCAGATCATCTGCAGATACTGACCGCATTGCTGGCGATCACCTGCGTGGCAGGTATGGGTGGCGTGGTCATAGTGCTGGCCGTCGGCCTGCCAGCGCTGTGCGACCTCCGCGGCGGTCCGGCGAAACCCCGAGTAGGGCTGCTGCGACCAGGCCTTGAAGATGTTCTCGCCAAACTGTTCACGCCGCTGTTCGTCCGGGTTGTAACGCAGCGGGCATCCCTCCGCGGCGAGCTGGTCAGCCCAGGCTTGAGCCTGTTGAGCGGCGCGTGTCGACCACTTCAGTTGCGGCAGCTGCAAACTGGTGCGCAGGCGGTTATGCCCTTCGAGCAGGCCCACGTAAGGGACTGGGGCGGACAGTGGCGTAGCCTCCGCGGCACCGGTCAGCGGGCTCAGCAATGCGACGAACAGGCAGGCAAGTCGGAGAGTGTTCATGTCGAGGTCACGGTGGTGCAGCCGCCATGCTGCCACAGCCACTGTGCGCCGTGGCGGGCTGTGCTATTGCTAGCGGCCACCCGGAGAACGTTCATGCCCAGCCCCCGTCGCAAAGCCGCTGCCCATCCGCTGCCCCCGCTCGCCGAGGCGCTACTAGATGCGCAGGTGCAGCATCTGATCGAGCGCCTGCAAGGGCCGGCCCTGACAGCGGGCGTTGCCATGCTGGTGGACGAGGCGCTGAAGCTGGCCGGCCATCTGAAACTCGACCAGGTCGTGACCGCACAGGCGGTCAAGGCCAGCGCTTGCGCCTATGCAGCTGAGCTGGAGCTTGGCGGTGGCCTGCCGGAGTTGGTGGCCGAGATCGCCGCTGACCTGCACGCGCATCCGATCCACGCGCAGACCCGTTTCGAGGATGTGCTGCCGGACGAACAGTTTCGCGCCATCCTCGACCAGAGTCTGGAGTTGCGCGACCTGCGCGAGCGTCTGGTCCACGGCGTCCTCGGCAGCCCGATCTACGCCGAATTTGTATCTGATCTGCTGTACCACGGCATTCGCGGTTATGTGGCTGAGAACGCCGTCACGCGCAGCATCCCCGGGGCGCGGTCGGCAATGGCGCTGGGCAAGGCGATTCTGGACAAGGCGAGCCCGCGTCTGGAGGCCTCGATCGAGGAAGGTCTGCGTAAATACATCGGCCGCAGCGTGGGCGGCATGACGCGGCGCAGTGCCGAGTTTCTGCTCAAGACCATGGAGGGCGAAGCGCTGCGTGAAGCCGCGCTTGATGCGTGGGCGCGCATGAAGTCCCTGCCCCTGTCGAGTCTGCGCGATGATCTGACCAGTGCCGAACTCGAATCGGTGTTTGTTACCGGCTATGAGTACTGGCGCGCACTGCGGACCAGCACCTACTACCGGGTGATGATCGAGGCCGGTGTCGACCGGTTCTTCATGAAGTACGGCAAGCAGACGCTTGCCGCCCTGCTGGACGACATCGGCATCACGCGCGAGATGATGATGACCGAGGGCATGCGGTACGCGCCGCTGGCCTTGGGCGCCCTGCACAAGAAGAAGTTGCTGGCGCCATTGCTGCGGCGCCAGCTAGAACCCTTCTACCACTCTGCAGAAGTCGCGCGGCTGCTGAGTGAGACCTGAGCGAGCGCCGGGTACTAGGGCTTGCCGATATAGTCCGGTTTGCCGAGTTCGACGCCGTTGTGCCGGAGGATGTTGTAGGTCGTCGTGCAGTGGAAGTGCAGGTTGGGGATGACGAAGAACTCAAGGTACTCGTAGCCCTTGAAGTTCAGTTCACCGCGCGGTGTCTTCAGCACGATCTCGCGTGATTCCGCGCCGTGCATCTGCTCGGCCTTGCAGCTGCCGATGAACGTCAGCGTCTTGTCGATGCGCGCGATCAGCTCGGCAAAGCTGGATTCGGTGTCCTCAAACTTGGGCACCTCCAAGCCAGCGAGGCGCGCGGCACAGCCCTTGGCCATGTCGGTCGCGATCTGGACCTGGCGGGTCATCGCGAACATGTCCGGATACAGGCGAAAGCCGAGCAACGCAGCCGGATCGATCTTGCGAGACTCTGCGTGGGCTGCGCCCTTTTCCAGAATGGCGCGCAGGTTGGTCAGCGCACGGGAGAGCACCGGCACCGACAGCTGATACATGGATAGGCTCATGAGGCTCCTTATTTAAGCCGTGGAACGGAAACTGCTGCGGTAAGCGGTCTAGGGCCACGGGCACCTGATCCCGCCTGCCTGCCGCGATATTCGGGCTGCAAGCGGCGGGCCCTGAAACTCTGCGCCGCATCATGCCCCAAGCGCCGCCAGGCTGGGGGGAAACCCGGTCGCACTGACTTTTGTCCTAATGTAAGATTAAGCTTACAGAAAGGCGCGCAAGTTTACCGACGCGGCTAACAGGGAGCAGGAAATGAGTCTGAAAACCATGCGCCAGCTGGGGCTGGCAGTGTTGCTTTGTGCGATTGTGCCGGTAGTGGCCCAAGCCCAGGATAACTGGGAAGAGCCGGCGCCGGAATCGACCGAAGGCGCGCCGTCTTACGAGGCTCAAGCTGTGGCCGACGAGGCCCCGCCTGAAGCGGACGAAAGCCTGCCTGCAACCGAGTCCGAGGCATGGGCCGCGAGCGAAGCCGGCGTGACTTCAGAACCTGTAGCGGAAACCGAACCGTCGGCCGCGACTGAAGGCGAATCAGATTCCGCGCCGCAAGCGGCTGCTGTAGAGACCATTGAGATTGCGCCCCTGCGCGATGCCGAGGCTGAGCCGACCCTGGCTGAGCCCACCGCCGCCAAGCTCGACGCGATTGAGGTGACGGGTTCGCGCATTCGCCGCACTGATTATGAGACCGCACAGCCGGTGCTGGTTGTGACCCGCGCCGATATCGAACGCAGCGGCCTGACCTCGATCGGCGATCTGCTGCAGGATCTGCCGCAGGCGGGCGCCGCTCTCAACACGGCGTTCAACAACGGCGGTGACGGCTCGACCGAAATCGATTTGCGCAACCTCGGCTCCGGCCGTGTGCTGGTGCTGGTGAATGGTCGTCGCTGGGTCAATGGCCTGTCGCAGCTGCGCTCCAATTCGGTTGACCTCAATACCATCCCGATTTCGATCATCGAAAGCATAGAAGTGCTGAAGGACGGCGCATCGGCCGTATACGGCTCCGACGCGATCGCGGGTGTGGTCAACATCAAGACCCGCCGTGACTTCCAGGGTGCCGAAGCGCGCGGCCAGCTTCAGGCCTACGACGAGGGCGGCGGGCTGACGCAGGCCTTCAGCTATGCCTTGGGCTCGGTAGGCGAAGCCACCAGCACCTTTCTGGATATCAGCTACGTCAAGCAGAGTGCGCTGAACGCGGGCGACCGCGAGCTTTCCTCTTTGCCGACCTTCGGTACCGAGAACAGCCGCGGCAGTGGCTTCACTCCGTTCGGCCGTACGCTGTTCGTGCCGACGCCGACCAATGGCTTGGCCATCAACGGCTCGTCGAGCGACGGCCAGGCGAATCCCTGTTACGACATCACCTCCGACGTTGGCAACGGTGTGATTGGCGATCCCTCAACCACCGAGCCGTTCCCAAATCCGTTTGCCGGTGGCGAGCCGATTCTGCCGCCACTACCTTTGGCTGCAGGCGTGTCGATCTGCGATCTCACTCGGCGCAGCAGCGATGGCGGCTTTGTGCGCTTCGACCAGAACGTTGACGCGTTCAACTACGCGCCGGTCAACTACCTGCTGACGCCGCAGGAGCGCATCGGTATCTTCGGTCAGGCGACGCATCGTTTTGACAACGACATCCGCTTCACCACCGAGGTTCTGTACAACCTCCGCAAGTCCTCACAGCAGCTGGCGCAGACTCCGCTGGGCGTTGGCGATCTGCTGCCCGCGCCGTTCCGTCTGGCCTATGTCGACTCGACCAACCCGTACAACTTCACCAATCCAGAGAGCCCGTACTACGTGCCGGGGGCGACGCCACAGGATATCGGCAACTCGACCGGTGGTCAGGGCTTGGTAGAGGCGGGCGCAGTATTGCGCCGCATGGTGGAGCTGGGACCCCGCGCGTTCTCGCAAGAAGTGAACACGATGCGGATCGGCGGTGGCTTTGACGGCAACTTTGAACTGTTCTCGGCGTTCGTGACTTGGGATGCTGGCGCCGCGTATGCGGAAAGCCAACTGTCCACGACGGAGGCAGGCTTGGTTGACATGAGCCGCGTCGCGCGCGCACTGGGACCGATTGACCAGTGCGTTCCGACCACGGCGCCCGATGGCAGCACCATTCCGGCCCCCCCTTCGGCGGCTGGCTGCGTGCCGTTGGACATATTCGGCGGCCCGGGGACTATCACCCCGGACATGCTGAACTACATCTCATACGTGGGGCATGACACGGCGCGTCAGCAACAGCGCTACGCATATGCCAATGCCTCCACCGAGTTGCCGGGCACCGACCTGTTCCTGCCGGCGCCGATTGGCATGGCAGTGGGCGTAGAGTTCCGCCGCGAGGATTTCCGCAGCAACCCTGATGCACTGAAGGTGAATGGCACCAGCAGCACCAACGCCTCCAGCGCCACCCGCGGCGGTTACAACGCCCGTGAGGCTTTCGTTGAGTTGGCGGTGCCGATGCTGCGTGATCTTCCCGGCGCCCAGGATGTCAATCTGAGCCTTGCCGCGCGTAGCTCTGACTTCGGCGATCTGGGCGACAACATCAGCACCAAGTTTGGTCTGGAATGGCGTGTCTATCAGGACCTGATGCTGCGAGCGACCACCTCCGAGGCCTTCCGCGCACCCAGCGTGACCGAGCTCTATCTTGGCGCGGTGACCAGCTTCCCGGAAGTGAATGATCCCTGCGCAACGTCGGAGCGTACCGATCCCGCCAGCTCGGACTACAACGCCAACACCGCCGCGAACTGCGACTCGGACGGCGCTTCGGATTCTCAGCTGAATGCGCAGTTGCCGACGATCTTTGGCGGCAACCCGGATCTGAAGCCGGAATCAGCGGACTCGCTGACTGCTGGCATCGTGTTCAATCCCTCGTTCCTGCCCGACTTTGATATCACGATCGACTGGTACCGCATCCGTCTGACCGACTTCATCACGTTTGTGGGGACCGACCAGATCTTCGAGCTGTGCTATCGCGCCGATCCCAACAACCGATCGCTGTGCGAGAACGTGGATCGCGGCTCCGATGGCCAGATCATCAGCATCGACAACACTGCGACCAACTTCCTCGAGCTGGAAGTCGAGGGCGTGGACTTCAACATTGGCTGGGTGCTGCCGGGCGAGTTCATCAATAACCTCGGCCGCTTCAAGGTCAACATGGATGGCGCCTACGTGACGCGTTACGAAGTCGCGTCACCAACAGCCGAAGGCAAGCGGGTCGAGAATCTGGCAGGCCTCGAATTTGGTGGACAGGGCGCGATTCCCCGCATCAAGCTGAATGCTTCGCTGACCTACACGCGTGGACCGCTGGAAGCGAGCTGGACTACGCGCTATGTGCATTCGGTGATCGAAACCTGCGACGACGGGCGTCAGGACCCGGGTGCCGCCAATGGCGGCGGCAACCCGACGCCGGTACTTTCCTTTGAGGAGTACGGCCTCTGCTCGGGCCCGGTGCATCCGAAACATGGCCTGATCAATGAACTGGATGCCGTGTTCTATCACGACGTTCAGGCGTCCTGGCAGTCGGAGACGCTGGACACCAAGTTCGTGTTTGGTGTCAACAATGTGTTCCAGCAGGATCCGCCACCGGCGTACTCCGCTTTTGCCAATACTTTTGACCCCACGCTGCACGAGCTGCCGGGCAGCCGTGCGTTCTACGTACGCTTCATCAGCAACTTCTAAACATTTCAGCTGCTCCCATCCCGGTGCCCGCAAGCTGCGGGCACCGGTTTTTTTTGGGGCGCTAGCCTGTGCCGTGCTGTCGTGCGAGGCTAGGGGCATGAATCCGGTCAGGCTCGCATGAACGCGATGGTGACGCTGCAGCAGTGTCGGGCGCTGGATGAACGCGATCCGCTCAGACACTTTCGCGAGCGCTTCAGCCTGCCGGAAGGCGTGGTCTATCTGGATGGCAACTCGCTTGGGGCCTTGCCTGCAGCGACAGCGGCGTACCTTCAAAGGGTGATGACACACCAGTGGGGCGAGCGCCTGATCCGTAGCTGGAACGAGGCGGGTTGGGTTGACCTTCCCTTGCGCCTGGGCGACAAGATCGGTCAGCTCATCGGCGCCCGCCCGGGCGAAACCGTGGTCGCGGACTCGACCTCGATCAACCTGTTCAAGCTGCTGGCCTGCGCCCTCGGACTGCAACCGCAGCGCCGGGTGATACTGGCCGAGACCGGCGAGTTCCCGACGGATCACTACATGGCGCAAGGGCTCAGCGCATGGCTTGCCGCCGGTCATGAACTGCGGCGTGTGCCGGCCGCTGAGCTGACAGCTTCGCTGGACCCGCAGGTGGCGGTGCTGATGCTGAGTCATGTCAACTATCGCACTGGCGCGATGCATGACATGGCGGCGATAACGGCAGCGGCGCACGAAGCGGGGGCGTTGGTGTTGTGGGATCTGGCCCACTCGGCAGGCGCCGTGCCGCTGCAGCTAAGCGACTGTACCGTGGACTTCGCGGTCGGCTGTGGCTACAAGTATCTGAATGGCGGCCCGGGCGCGCCGGCCTTTGCATACGCTGCCGAGCGCCTGCAGGCGGATCTGCGCTCGCCGCTCAGTGGTTGGTTTGGGCATGCGCGGCCGTTTGCGTTCGAGCCCGACTACGAAGCCGCCGGCGGTATTCGATCCTTGCAATGTGGCACGCCGCCGGTGCTGTCGATGAGCGCACTAGAGATCGGTGTCGATCTGATGCTCGAGGCCCCGTTACAGGCATTGCGCGAGAAGTCATTAGCGTTGGGCGATGTGCTGATGGGGTTGGTGGATCAGGAGCTGGCCGGATGCGGCTTCGAGCTCATCACGCCGCGGGTGCATGCGCAGCGCGGCAGCCAGATCAGTCTCCGTCATCCGCAGGCCTGGCCCCTGAGCCAGGCGCTGATCGCGCGGGGCGTGATCGGTGATTTCAGAGCCCCCGATGTGCTGCGCTTCGGTTTGGCGCCGCTGTATGTGTCCTATCAGGACGTATGGCGGGCGGTTGCCCAGTTGCGGGAGCTGATCCGCAGTGGTGATTGGAACCGACCCGAGTTTCTCCAGCCTGCAGCGGTGACCTGATGAACGTGAGCCCGATCTGGTCGATGGGAGTGGCGGCGGCGCTGTCCGCATGCGCGGTTGCGCCGCCGGCTGCACCACCGGCGACGGTGACGGCGGCCGCCTCGTTACCGCTGAGCTGGTCCGATATCGCGGCGCGACCGCCGCCGGGCGGCGCTACTCGCCACGCTTACGGCCAAGCGCAGCAGCAGTTCGGTCAGTTGCGGCTGCCTGCCGGACCCGGTCCGTTTCCGTTGGTGGTGCTGGTGCACGGCGGCTGCTGGCTGAATGAGTTCGATCTGAGTTACTTCACGCATCTGGCTGCTGCGCTGACCGCTGCGGGCTACGCCACCTGGACTCTCGAGTATCGTCGCCTGGGTGATGAGGGTGGGGGCTGGCCCGGCACGCTGAAGGACGTCGCCGCCGCGACCGATCATCTGCGTCAACTGGCGAGCCTGTATCCCTTGGATCTGCAGCAGGTTGTGGCGGCCGGCCATTCGGCCGGAGGCCAGTTGGCGCTATGGCTCGCTGCGCGTGGGCGATTGCCAGAGGGCAGCGAACTGTATGCGAAAGATCCGCTGCTGCTGCGCGGTGTCATCGGCATGGCAGCCATCACCGATCTGGCGAGCTACCGAGTCGGGCCTCCGGACAGCTGTCATGCGGCGGTGGATGCTCTGCTGGGGGGCTCGCCGGCGGCGCAGGCGGCACGTTATGCGGCAAGCTCGCCGATAGAGCTGTTGCCACTGGGTGTGCCGCAGTGGCTGCTGCAGGGCGCACGCGACCCCATCGTCAGCGCGGACAGCGTGCGCGGCTACGCCGCTGCCGCGCGCAGGGCGGGCGATCGGGTGGAGCTGCGGCTTGACCCCGATGCCGGCCACTTCGAGGCAGCGATGCCGGACACGCGTCTCGGTCTGATGATCCGCGCGGCGCTGGCCGACCTGCTGCCGCGCTAGCCGGGCAGCACCCGACGCCGGAGCTAGGCGAACACGACGACCGACTGGCGGGATAGTGCCGCGAGTCGGCCCTGCGGATTCCACATCTCTACCGTCTGAGCCAGGTAGCCATCGGCAGCTGCCGTCACTTCGGCGTCCAGGCGCCAGAACCGATCGGGCGCGAACGCATAATCCTGGTCCAGCAGTTCCAGTGTCCAGGTCAGAGAGCTCGACATTGCCGGTTGTTTCAGCATCGAAATGCCGGGGCTGGGTATCGAGTCGGCCAGCGCCACGACATGGGTTTCGTCCAACGTGGTCTCGTCGCGGAAGCGAACCTGAATCCTGGCGCTGGGTTCGGCCGCGCCACTGTACGGAAACCCGCCCTCGCTCCAGCGAAACTGGAAGTACTGGGTAAACGGCGGCGCGATGCCCTTGAAGTAGGGCAGTTCCCGCGGCGCACGGTCAGGCCGGGATTCGGGCGGCTGCTGCGGTGTCCGGCGGAGTGTCGATGCGCGCCCGCTGCCGAATATCGCGACGATCAGGCACTGCGTTTGCTCGCCCGAGACGATCCGGCACTCGGTATGAATGGCGGACTTGCCGGTGCGCAAGACGCGTGTCTGCAAGTTGACGACGCCGGCAGGCACCGGTGCGATGAACGTGGTCTGCACAACCCGCAGGGGTACGTCCACAGGCACCAGCCTGCGCAAAGCGGCGACCGCCAGCGCGGTCTGCATGCCGCCGAACACCGTGCGACCTTGCTGCCAGTCCTCGGGCACGGTCACCGCGCAGCCGTCCGCAGTGGGCACGAGACCGGCCAGTACTTCGCTGAATCGCATAGGGGCTCCACAGGGCGTTTTCTATCGACGCGCGACGATACGTGAAGCCCCTGCCCGCGGCCACTGCCGGACGACGACGCCCGGTCGGGAACTGGCTTTACGGTTCAGGATCAGTTCATGGATTGCCGCTAACTTGGTAGCGTCCGTGCATAGCACCCAAGAGGGTAGATCCATGAAAAGGTATACGCTGCTGCTGGCTGCGACCATGCTGGTGGGTGCAGTCGGCCCGACCTTCGCGGGGGACGACCGCGTCGCCGGGGCGGTGATTGGCGGGGTTGCCGGCGGTGTCGTTGGCAATCAGATCGGCGGACATACCGGTGCCGCGATCGGAGCCTTGTTCGGTGCAGTGGTCGGCGCGGAGATGGCCGACAGCAATCACGACCGCCACTATCGTCCAGCCGCTCAGACTTACCACTACGCGCCGCCGCCCCGCGTCGTGCACTACTAC
>JBFJJW010000074.1:0-14218 GCA_041612095.1 Solimonas sp.
ACCTCGGTTTTTCTGCCCGCGCTGATATCGGCAACCATAGACGGATACGAGCCGTCCTGCAGTCCATTCTTGAGCTTGGCAAACCACCAGGGCAGGGCCGTGCGGCCGGCAAGCAAGGCCCGGTAGAGCGAATAGGGGATCGGCATCGGCAGTTTATAGGCGATGCCGGCGCTCTCCAGCAGCTGCGTGGCCTCGTCCAGAACCCCCACGTAGATGGTTCTCAAATCCGGCTGGGTCAGCAGGTCCTTGAACGTGGTGTGCGTCAGCGCGCAAACCGCGTTGGCCAGATTGATCAGGAGCTTGCCCCAGGCCGCCGATTCTCCGGCCGCCTTCTTGACGCGCATGCCCGAATCACCAAATGCGGCCAGCAGGCGGGCGTCCTCCGAACCGACCAGGACTTCCGCATGCGTCGTGATCTGCGCATGCAAAGGTTCAAGGAGCTGGCCATTGAACATCACGCTCATCGGTGCCAGCTTGGCGTGCGGGTGGCGGGCGCGGATCACGCGCAGCGCGCCCACGCCGTTCAAGGTCGACACAAGGGTGCAGCCCGGCGGGATGGTGCCGATCTGGTCGAGCAAGGCTTCCAGCTGCGGGAACTTCACGCACAGAAAGAGATAGTCGACATCGCTGAGATCAAGTGACTGCGTCAGCGCTGGCTTCGGCGCCTGCAGCGGCGGACGTGTGGCGCCGACATGCTCAACGCGAATGTTCTGCACCCCCTGCATCGCCGGTACATCCTTGTCGCGCACGTAGACCTTGACCGGCTCTCGGTGTGCGGCGGTCAAATGTGCGGCAAGTATGGTGCCGACGGCTCCGGCACCGACGATCAAGATCATGCTGACTGCTCCCACAGGGTCGGCTGGCGCGTTAACCTTGCACGGTCCGCGAGGCGAAGACAATACGCGGCTAGGGAGGGGAAATGGGGCGTTGTGCAAACTGCAGTGCTGACAATGCAGCGGATGCACGCTTCTGCAATCAGTGCGGATCGTCGCTGACCGCGTCCGTACCGGCGAACTACACCCCTCAACACCTGCGCGATGGTGCATTGAGCAGCGCTGCCGCCCAGCAGGGTGAACGCAAGCGGGTCACGGTGCTGTTTGCCGATATCAAGGGCTCTACCCGCCTGGCCCAGCAGGCTGGAGCCGAACGCTGGCATCAGGTGCTCAACCGCTTCTTCGGCATCCTTGGCGGTGCGGTGCATCGCTATGAGGGCACCGTGAATCAGTACACCGGCGACGGCATCATGGCCCTGTTCGGCGCCCCACGCGCACTGGAGGATCATGCCAGCCGTGCCGCGTTTGCGGCTCTCGAAATGCAGTCGGCAGTCAGGCAGTTTGCAGATGAGCTGCGTCTGCGAGAGGGCCTGAATCTGTCGATGCGGGTAGGCCTGAATTCTGGCGAGGTCGTGATCGGCCAGATCGGCGACGATCTGCGCAGCGACTACACCGCGCAGGGGCCGACCGTAAACCTTGCAGCGCGCATGGAACATATCTGCGAGCCTGGGCGGATCTACCTCACACGCAGCACCGCCAGTCTGATCGACGGCTACTTTCGGCTGCGCGAACTCGGTGCCGCGGAAGTTGCGGGCCTGGACGCGCCGGTAGAGGTGTTTGAGCTGGAGGCAGAGGGTGGCTTGCGCACGCGCCTGGATCGCAGCCTGGCGCGCAGCGGCTCCCCCTTCATCGGACGCGAAGCGGAAACCTCTCAATTGCTGGCTGCGCTGGAGCGCGTGCGCAGCGGGTGCGGGCAGGCGGTCGAGGTCATCGGCCAGGCCGGCATCGGCAAGTCGAGGCTATGCCACGAGTTCTGCAGCGCCTGCGACCGGGAGCGGATCCCGGTGCACAGGGCCACGGGCGTGCCGTATGCCGCCAAGGTACCGCTGTTCGCGGTTCGTACCTTGCTGCGCAGCCGCCTGCGGGTGCCGGAGCGTGCGAATCCGGAAGAGGCACGACGCTGGATCGCAGGCTCGATGGTGCTGCGCGATCCGGCTGACGCTGCGATGCTGCCGGCCATCTTCGATTTCCTTGGGATCGCCCCGCCTGGCCAGGCGGCCACGCTGACCGACACCGCGGCTCAGGCTCAGTTGATGGACCGCCTCGCCGACTTCCTGTTGTGCACCGACGAATTTCAGGTCCTGCTGATCGAGGATCTGCACTTTCTTGACGAGGCCAGTGCCGCGCTTCTGCCGCGCCTGATGGCACGAGTACCTGAGAGTCGCACGCTGCTGCTGCTGAACCATCGGCCGGATCATCAACCGGCGCTGGGTGTCGCTCCCGATGTCCGCATCGAGTTGGCCGCGCTGGCGGACGCGGACTTGCGCAAGCTGGCGGCCACGCTGCTCGGGCCCGAGCCGGAAGTGCAATCGCTGGTGGGCGAGATCGTGCGGCGCGCGGGTGGCAATCCGTTCTTTGTGGAGGAGGCGGTGCAGGCGCTGGTAGATGGCGGATGGTTGGCCGGTGCGCCGCGTCGGCTCAGGCTGCTGCGTGAAGTGACGCAGTGGCCAGTGCCTGACACGGTGCAGGCGCTGCTCGCAGCCCGCATCGACCGCCTACCCGAGCCCGCGCGGGCCGCGCTGCAGGCCGCTGCCGTTATCGGCCAGACCTTCGATCAAGTGCTGTTGGCCGACATACTCGAGCGGCCCGTGACATCGGAGGTAGCGGAGCTGCAGAGGCTGGGCTTCATCGGAGCGTCCGCCGAAGGGCACGGGTTTCTGCATCCGCTGATGCAGGAGGTGGCCTATCAAAGTCAGCTGGAGAGCCATCGGCGCACGGTCCATCAGCGCCTGGCTCGCCTGCTCGAGACGCGGCACGGTCCGATCGAGAACCCCGGTGAGTTGGCGATCATCATCGCCTATCACTGGCAGATGGCCGCGGAGTGGGCTCGTGCCGGTGCATGGAATCGGGCGGCCGTTACCTGGAGCGCGGTTCGGGATGTCGGCGGTGCCTACGAACAGGTGCGGCTTGCAATCGCTCACTTTGATCGTGCCGCCGACAGCCCTGACGTGATTCGCGGACGTATCGGCGCGCGCGCCGGACTGATACGAATGGGACAGTTCGCCGACGTGTCGGCGGGCGACATAGAGTCGGCCTACGACGAGGCACGTGCGTTGCTGGCGACGGTCGATGACCTCGCGCTGCAGGCCGAGGTCATGATCTCCTTTGGCAACGAGCTGCTGCATCGTGGCGAGGCCGAGGCCGCCGCCAACCTCGAGGCTGACGCGGCCGAGCTGTGTCTGAAGCAGGGCCAGGGAGAGGTGGTCAATCGCTTCAGGCTGGCAATCCTGCTGACCCACAACGCGGCTGGACGTCTGCGTAGCGGGCTGGACCTGCTGGATCGAGCGGGAGGGGACTGGCGCACGCGACCGATAGACGAGGAGAACTTCATGTCGCGTGGCTTCTATGGCCTGATGCTGGCGTGGATGGGGCGTCTGGCAGAGGCGCAGGCCAATATCGTCGGCGCGATCAAGCAGGCGGAGCGCGAAGATCGCGCAGCCAGCTGGATGTATGGGAATCTGGTCGATCTGGCAACGCTGGACGGCGACTACGCCAAGGCACTACCCGCAGCACAGCAGGCGCTGGCGCACGCCGAACGCTTCGGCAGCCCGTTCTTTCGCGCGGTAGCCCAGCGTGCCTACGGGCTGGCGTTGTGCCTGAATGATCGCGCAGCAGAGGCGATCGAGACGCTGCAGGAACTTGCCATGCTGACTCAGGTGGGAGCGCCCGCGCATCAGTTTGAGTCCAATTACCTGAGTACCTTGGCCCGCGCCCATCTCGCCGCCGGCCAGTCGTTGGAGGCCGAGTCTGTGGTGCGTGCCGCACTCGCCAGCGGCCAGCGGTCCGGCTCGCGGATCTGGGAACTCAACGCATGGGTCACGTTCCTGCAACTGCCGTTCGCGCAGTTGCAACGCACCGAACTGGACCGTGCACTGCAGAAGGTGGAGGAGCTGATCGAGTTTTCGGGCGCTGACGGCTTCCGCCCGGCTTTGTATCTGGCCCAGGCGCGCTGGAGCGGTGACGCCGAACGCCGACATGATTATCGCAGTAGGGCGTATCAGGCCTATCTGGCGATGGGCGCTCAGGGCCACGCTCGGCGCCTGCTCGATGGTGATGCATCCTTGGCGGGCATGCGAGAATCGGCCGCATGAGGGGCGTGGACTGCAGGGTGGGTCCGCCCGGAATCGTTGAGTAGGGGAGTGCTATGAGATCTATGACGCGAACGAGCTTCGTCAGGCTGTCTATGGTGATTCCGCTGTTCCTGTTTGCGCAGCCGAGCCTCGCTGCCGACCCGCAGCTCGAAAAGGTCATGGCCTGCATGCGCGCCAACGTGCCGAAAACGCTGCAGATCAAGGAAGTCGAGCTGAAGGCGACCGACCGCAGTGGAGCCGGGCGAATGATGCGCGGGCGGCTGTATGGCACCCGTGAGGACGATCGCCTGCGCGCCAGCATCAAGATTGATTCACCCGCAGATCTGGCCGGCGCAGCCTACTTGCTGCGCGAGCGAGATAGCGGCGACGAGATGTACGTCTATGTGCCCTCGCTGAACAAGGTGCGCCGCGTCACCGGTGCCGGAGTGGACGGCTCCCTGTGGGGCACCGATCTGTCCTATGGCGACGTCAAGCAACTCAACAATGCCTTCACCGCGGGGCAGACCAATCTGGCTGGCGTCGGCACGCTGGGTGGACGCCCGGTATATCTGCTGTCGGCGAGGCCGGCTGCGGGTCAGCCTTCACGCTTTGGCCTGGTCCGTACCTGGGTGGATCAGAAGAGCTGCGTGGTGCTGAAGGCGGAATTCCTGGAGGGACAGAATGTGCGCAAGCGCCTGGTCATCGACCCCAAGGATCTGAAGCAGAGCGGGTCACATTGGTACGCCGCCGCAGCGCTGATGACCGACCTGCAGGAAGGAACGAGTACCGCATTGAAGGTGCTGGGTGTCAGTGCCGGTACCGATCTGTCGGGCCGCCACTTCAATCCTTCGACCTTTTATCTCGGCGGATAGGCATGCCTCGGCCGACACACTAGCGAACGAGCACCTGGCGTCTTGGATCGACTGATCGCCCGACTGGCTGCGCACCCGTGGTTGGCCCTGATGGTCACCCTCGGCATCTCGCTGCTCGCTGCCCAGTCCCTGTTTGACTGGCCGCAGGGCACGCTGCGACTGCAGGTTGATCCGTCGATCGAGAGGCTACTGCCGGCCGACGAAGGCGATCGGGCAGTGATGGACCGCGTGCGCGAGCAGTTTGGTGAAACGGATCCGGTGCTGGTGGCCGTCGAGTTTGACACGGTGTTCAGTTCCGACAGCATCGACCGCATTGACCGGCTGACCCGGCGGTTCAGCGAGATTGAAGGTGTGCGTCAGGTGTTGTCGCTGGCCAATGTGCCGAATCCGATCGCAGACGGTGACGAGCTGGAGGTCAGCACCTTCGCGGATCAGGCGCGACACGACCCAGCGCAGATTGCCAGGTTCTCCGACCAGATTGCCGCCAACCCGATCTACCGAAACACGCTGGTTTCGGCCGACGGGCGCATTGCCGCGTTCGCCATCACCCTGGCTGGCGTTGACGAGGTGGCGTTCCGCAACGGTGGCTACGAGGAACGCATACGCTCACTGGCGGCCGAAGTCGCTGGAACGGACCAGATATGGATAACCGGCAGTTCGGTGATCAAGGCGGAAACGACCGACGCGATCCTGCGTACGCTGCGCTTCACGATTCCGGCCATCTTCATGCTGGTGGTTGCCATGCTGTTCGTGGCCTATCGCAGCGTGCGTGCGGTGTTGCTGGCAGCGGCTGCGATTGCGCTCTCGCTGCTGTGGACCTTGGCGACTGCGGCAGCACTGCAGTTGCCAATCAATCTGGTCACCGCGATCGTGCCGCCGCTGGTCATTACCCTGGGCCTGTCCTATGCGGTGCACCTGCTCGCGGAGTACTTCGACGGGCGCGCGCAGGAGACACCGACCCGGCGCGTGGAACGCGTCATCACCCGCGTCGGTCTGGGTCTGCTGCTGTCTGCGGCGACGACAATTGCGGGTTTTCTGGCGCTGATGCCGGGTTCGTTGCCGGCGATTCGCGAGTTCGCGTTGCTCGCTAGTCTTGGCGTCGCCTATTCGATGTTGTTGACACTGATCTTCCTGCCAGCTGGCTTGCGCTTGATGGGGCCGCAGCGGCGGCTACGGCCGCCGGGCGAGGCCTTCTTCGCGCGCAAGGCGCGCAAGCTCGCGGTGTTTGACCTGAAGTGGCGCAACTGGATCATCGTGATCGCTGTGCTTTCGGTGCCGATCGATGTGTACTTCATCAACCAGATCGAGGTGGGCACCGAGTACATCAAGAGCTTCGATGAGGATACGGCGGTACGTAAAGACTACGAAGCCATCAATCAGGCGTTTGACGGCGCCAGCACGATCTCGATACTGATCGAGACCCACGTCAATGACGCGCTGACCGACCCTGCACTGATTCGCGAGATTGAGCGTCTGCAGACCTGGTTGCAGGAACAGCCCGAGGTCGGGTCCGTGGTGTCCTATGTGGATCACCTGAAGCTGATCAATCGCAACCTGAATGAGGGCGATCCCGCGTTCTATGCGGTGCCCAAGGATCAGGCCGCCGCCAAGCAGCTGATGGTGTTTGGGGGGAATGACGAGATTCGTCGCGTCATTGACTCGCGGTATCGGACGGCTCTGATCAGCTTGCGCATTCGCGTCGATGGTTCGATCGAGATCGGAGACTTCGTGGAGCGGACCGAGGCGCGGCTGAAACTGATGCCGCCACCGCTGGCGGGGACTGTAACCGGCACACCGGTCCTCGCCACGCGCACCGTGAACGCAATTGCTTCGGGGCAGCTGACTTCCCTGGCGATCGCCTCGGTTGCCATCTGGGCGATGCTGGCCCTGTTGTTCACCTCGGCGCGCGCCGCCCTGTTGGCGATGCTGCCGAACTTGCTGCCGGTGATTCTCTATTTTGCGATTCTGGGGGCCCTGAACATCCCGCTCAGTCCCACGACCAGCCTGATCGCGTGCATCGTGCTCGGTATCGCAGTGGATGACACCATCCACTTCCTGACCCGGTTCAATGCCGACGCCAGGGCCAAGGCGAACGAGAAGGCGGCGGTCAAGAGCGCACTGGCGGCGGTGCTGCGCCCGGTGACGCTGACGGTGGTCGCGCTTTGTCTGGGCTTCCTGGTCTTTACTGGCAGTGAGCTACGCAATCAGGCTGAGTTTGGCCTGCTGTCCGCGGTGACGCTGGCAATCGCCTGGATTACCGATATCACCCTGACCCCGGCGCTGGGATCCAAGCTGCGCATCGTCACGCTGTGGGACATCCTGCGCCTCGATCTGGGTCAATCGCCGCAGCATACGATTCCCCTGTTCTCGGGGCTTTCGCTGCGGCAGGCGCGCGTGTTTGCCTTGATGTCGAAGATGGAGCGGCATCCGGCCAACACACGGGTGATACGACAGGGTGACTATGCACGCGACATCTACGTGGTCGTCGACGGCACACTGGAGGTCTGGGTGGAGCGGCAGGGCGAGCGCAAAACGCTGTCGACGATGGCGCGCGGAGCGGTCATGGGTGAGGCCGGCTATTTTGGTCAGCGCCGGACCGCGAACGTCGATACAGTCGGGCCGGTGCGGTTGCTGCGTTTCGATTCCCAGGATCTTGAGCGTTTGCGCCTGCGGTATCCGCGCATCGCGGCAGCCATCTTCCGCAACCTCAATCGAATCCAGGCCGAGCGCCTGGCGCGTGTGACCGCAATGATCCAGTAGATGCGCCGCTACCCGGTTGGGTAGAGGCGCGCACCGGTCAGCATGCTAGCGTTGGGCGGAACACGAGATTTCATACAACTGAGCGAGATTGCCATGAGCCTGAAGGACAAGACCCTATTCATTTCCGGCGGTTCGCGCGGCATCGGACTGGCGATTGCAGTGCGTGCGGCCCGCGATGGTGCCAACGTGGTCATTGCAGCCAAGACGGGCGAGCCGCATCCCAAGCTTGAAGGCACGATCTACACCGCTGCCGCCGAGATCGAGAAGGCTGGCGGCAGCGCATTGCCCGTTCTTTGCGATATCCGCGACGAGCTACAGGTTCAGGCGGCCGTCGCCAAGGCAGTGGAGACGTTCGGGGGCATTGATGTGCTGGTCAATAACGCCAGTGCGATTGGCCTGACCGGGACGCTGGCTACTGATATGAAGCGCTACGATCTGATGAATGGAATCAATGCGCGCGGCACCTACATGCTGGGCCGGTACTGCATTCCGCATCTGAAGAAGGCAACGAATCCCCATATCCTGACGCTGTCGCCGCCGCTGGACATGCGTGCGAAGTGGTTCGCGCCTCACGTGGCCTATTCGATGGCCAAGTACGGCATGAGCCTGTGTACCTTGGGATGGGCAGAGGAATTCCGACGCGATGGAATCGCCGCAAATTCTCTGTGGCCGCGCACGACCATCGCCACGGCGGCGGTGGTCATGATCGGCGGTGATCCGATCATGAAGAAGTCGCGCACGCCCGAGATCATGGGCGATGCCGCCCATGCCATTCTCTGCAAGCCTTCGCGCGAGTTCACCGGCAACTTCTGCATTGACGATCTGGTGCTGTGGAACGAAGGCGTGCGGGATTTCTCGGGCTACGCCGCAGTGCCCGGCACGCCGGACAGGGAGATGGCGCCGGACTTCTTCCTGCCCGACGATCTGCCCAAACTCGGCTGAAGGGGCGGGGGTGTCGCGCTGGCGTCCACCGCCGGAGAAGTCCTCGCCCTATATCACGGCGGCCGGGCATGAACGGCTGAAGCAGGAGTTCGAGCAGCTGTGGCGCCGCCGCCGACCGGAAGTCGTCAGGGCGCTGGCGGCGGCTGCGGCCGAAGGTGATCGCAGCGAAAACGCCGAGTATCAGTACCGGAAGAAGGAGCTGCGCGAGATTGATGCGCGCCTTAAGTATCTGACGACGCGGCTGAAGGAGGTGCGCATCGTGGAGCCCGCTGTGCCGGGCGACGGGCGCGTGTATTTCGGGGCCTGGGTCGAGGTGGCGGATGACGACGGGCGGGCGTGCTGCTACCGGATAGTTGGTGCCGATGAGACCGGCGCCGGCGAGGGTTGGATCAGTATCGATTCACCCGTCGCACGCGCGCTTCTGGGCAAGACCGAGGGGGATGCCGTCCAGATCCAGCTGCCGGCCGGTGTGGTGGTGCTCGAGATACTCGGCGTGCGGTACCGGGCCTGAGCCCGGTCAGCCGCGGTTCAGCATCCCGTAAGCCTGTGCGAACGTAAACTAAGTACATTCCACCGAAACCCCGGAGCCTGCGATGCAAATACTCTCCCCCCTCAAGCGCTTCGCCCTGGTGAGCATGGTGCTGGTACTGGGCGCCTGCGCGACGGCAACCCCGTATCAACCCGCCAAGGACGGAAAAGGTTATTCAGAACAAAGAATTGAGAACAATCGTTATCGTATTGCATTCAATGGAAACTCGAGCACGCCACGTGAAACGGTGGAGAACTACATGCTCTACCGGGCGGCCGAGCTGACGCTCAACAACGGCTACGACTACTTTGTCATGAGCGGTACGGACACCGAGGCGCGCACGCGCTATACCCAGGGCGTTTCCTTCATCGGCAGCCCGTTTGGGTACGGTTGGGGCTATCACAGCGGCATCGGGCTGGGTGTAAGCAGCTCGTCGCCGGTTACCGACTATCAGGCGCAGGCCTTTGTGCTGATGTTCAAGGGCTCCAAGCCGGATCAGAATCCCGACGCCTACGACGCGCGGGCCGTGCGTGAAAGCCTGCAGCCCCTGATCAGGTTTCCGGAGCTCAAGGCCTCGTGAGGGCAATTGGCACAGCGTGCAATGAAAACGCCCGGCAAACGCCGGGCTTTTTCATTGGGGCGATGCCGCCGCGATCAGTGCTTGAGCACCAGATTATCGCGATGAATCAGTTCGGCATCGCCCGGATAGCCCAGCCGCACCGATAGCTCCTCCCGACGTGCGCCGAGGATCTTGCGTGCTTCCGCTGCGTCGTAGTTGCTGAGGCCGCGTGCGATCTCGCGGCCGTCCGGATCCAGGCAGGCCACGAGGTCGCCACGGTAGAAATCACCATCGAGCGCGCTCACGCCCACCGGCAGCAGGCTGCGGCCTTGTTCACGCAACACGCGTGCCGCGCCGGCATCCAGATGCAGGCGTCCCCGGATCTGCATCTGGCCGGCGATCCAGCGCTTGCGCGCAGCCATGATGCCCTGCGCCGGAAGCAGCAGGGTGCCGACCGCGAGGCCTTGCCGGATCTCGTTCAGCACCTCCGGCCTACGGCCGTAGGCAATCACGGTAGCTGCGCCCGAGCGCGCCGCCGTATACGCGGCCGTCAGCTTGGTGCGCATGCCCCCGCGGCCGAGCGCGCCCTTGCTGTCGCCAGCCATCGCGCTCAGACGCGGGTCCGAGAGCTCGGCTTCACTGACCAACGCTGCGTCCGGATGGAGCCGCGGATCGGCTTCGAACAGCCCGTCCTGATCGGTCAGTATCACCAGCAGGTCGGCCTCGACCAGATTCACCGTCAGCGCGCCCAAGGTGTCGTTATCGCCCAGGCGGATTTCATCGGTGGCGACGCTGTCGTTCTCGTTGACTACCGGCACCACGCCAAAATCCAGCAGGGTATTGAAGGTGCCGCGCGCATTGAGATACCGCCCGCGATCGGCAACGTCGTCATGGGTCAGCAGAATCTGGGCTGCCTTCAGCGCATGTGTATTGAACGCAGTCTCATACGCGCGCACCAGTCCCATCTGTCCTACCGCAGCGGCCGCCTGCAGGTCGTGCAGAGCCGTAGGTCTCTTGGCAAGGCCCAGGCGGGCAATGCCTTCGGCTACAGCGCCTGAGGACACCAGCACCACCTGCACGCCGTCCGCGCGCAGGCCGGCGATCTGCGTACACCAGTCACGAATCGCCTCATGGTCCAGGCCCTGGCCTTTGGCGGTAACCAGTGAGCTTCCCACCTTGATGACCCAGCGTCGGGTATGTCGCAGCTTGTCGCGGGATGCACTCATGGCCGGTTCTACTTGGATTTTCGGGTGCGAGCCTTGGAAGGGGTCTTCGTGACGATCTTCTTGACGATCTTCTTGACTGCCGCCTTTGCAGTCTTCTTCGTTGTCTTCTTGGCAGCCTTGACCACCGTCTTCTTTACGGCCGCCTTTTTAGCCGCCGCCTGCTTCCGCGCAACGACGGATTTCTGATTGGCCGGCTTACGTGCCTTGCCGGTGTCCTTGCTGAGTACGACTTCGTTGCGGCGACGGATCGGGCGCGGCTTGCGGGGTGGGGTTGCAGGCTTGATCGACGCGGTGTCGATCATGATCTGCAATGCCTCTTCCTCCTTGGCCACGGCAGCGGCCTTGGCCTCACACCAGCTCATTGCGGCCTCGCACAGCGCTGGGCAACCGTGCCCGCTGACTCCGGAAATCGCAAACCACCGACCTTTCCAGCGCAGCTTCTTCAGTGTGGCCGCGATCAGCTTCTGCGCCTCCGGCTCCGGCATCAGATCCGTCTTGTTGAAGACCAGCCACTGTTCACGCTGGATCAGTTCCGCGCCGAAGGCTTCGACTTCACTCATGATCGTGCGGATGTTGTCGACGATGTCCGAGCCATCCGGTGGCAGGATGTCGACCAGATGCAGCATCAGGCGGGTGCGTTGCAGATGCTTGAGAAAGCGGATGCCCAGACCCGCACCCTCGGCCGCACCCTCGATCAGGCCCGGAATGTCCATCATGACAAACGAGCGCCCCGGTCCCACCGAGACCACGCCGGGTTGCGGGTACAAGGTGGTGAACGGGTAATCGGCAATCTTGGGGCGTGCGGCGGAAACCGCTGCCAGCAGGGTCGACTTTCCTGCGTTGGGCAGACCGAGCAGCCCAACATCGGCCATCAAGGACAGTTCTAGGTGGAGTTCGCGTTCGTCACCGAGCCCTCCCTTGGTCGCCTTGTAGGGCGTCCTGTTGACCGAGGACTTGAAGTGCGGATTGCCAAGGCCGCGATGGCCACCTTGAGCGACCTTGATACGCTGGCCGGGGCGTGTCAGCTCGCCGATCAGCTCCTCGGTGCCCGCATCGAAGATCCGCGTGCCCAGCGGCATGCGGATATCCAGATCGCTGCCGCCCGCGCCGTTGCAGTTCGAGCCCTGGCCGTTGATACCGGATTCGGCCCGGAAGCGACGCGAGTAGCGGAAGTCCGCGAGCGTGTTGAGGTTGGGCTCCGCCACCACCCAGACACTGCCGCCGTCACCGCCGTCGCCGCCGTCAGGGCCACCGAACGGAACATATTTCAGGCGCAGGAAGCTGATGCAGCCATTGCCGCCTTTTCCCCCCTCTACGAGGATTCGGGCTTCGTCGACAAATTTCATGCGGTTTCTCTCGATTGGCGGTGACGCACAAAAAAAGCCCCGTCTCCGGGGCTTTTCAGTGTACTGACTGTGGGGTTCAGGCCGGAACCACGTCCACGTGGAGTCGGCTGGCCGGCCCACGGGTCCGGAACTGCACCTTGCCTTCGGTCAGCGCAAAGATCGTGTGATCCTTGCCCAGGCCGACGTTCACGCCGGCGCGGTACTTGGTACCACGCTGACGAATGATGATGTTGCCGGCAATGACCGCTTCGCCGCCGAACTTCTTGACGCCAAGGCGTTTGCTTTCTGAGTCGCGGCCGTTACGAGTACTGCCGCCTGCTTTCTTGTGTGCCATTTTACGAGCTCCTTAGGCGCCGACAATCTCGGTGAACTTCACTTCCGTGAAGTTCTGACGGTGGCCCTGTTCCTTGTGGTAATGCTTGCGGCGGCGATGCTTGACGATACGCACCTTGTCGCCGCGGCCGTGCGCGAGCACTTCCGCCTTGACGGCGCCGCCCGCAACCAGCGGGGCGCCAACGGTGACCTTGTCGCCGTTGCCAATCATCAGGACTTCGTCGAAAGACACGACATTGCCGACTTCCGCGTCTAGGCTTTCGATCTTGAGCGTTTCGCCCGCTGCGATCTTGTACTGCTTGCCACCGGTCTTGATAACGGCGTACATCGTTGACTCCAAATCTTTTTTGGAACGGACCCAATACCCGGCCCGAAAGAGCGCGCAATTGTAGGGAGCGACCCCGCAAACGTCAACAATTATTCACACTTGGGCCGCCAATCGGTCCCAGCCGGGTGTTTTGCGCTAAGTCGTTGACGCGCAACGCGTCCCCCCCTAGGATCGCGCGGTCCTTATGACCCTTCAGACCCTACTGACCCCCATCGCCGAGGATATGCGGCGCGTGGATGACACGATTCGCGGCCGTTGCGCCTCGGAAGTGGCCTTGATCAACGAGATCGGCCAATACATCGTCAATGCTGGCGGCAAACGGCTGCGCCCGGCGTTGGTGCTGCTGAGCGCGCGCGCCCTGGGCTGTACTTCAGATGAGCCGGTGCTGCACGCCGCCACCATCGAATTCATCCATACCGCGACACTACTGCACGACGATGTGGTCGACGAGTCGGGTTTGCGCAGAGGCCGCCAGACTGCAAACGCGGTGTGGGGCAACGCCGGCGCGGTCCTGTCCGGTGATTTCCTCTACTCGCGCGCGTTTCAGATGATGGTCGAAAGCGGGCGCATGTCGGTGATGAAGGTCATGGCTGACACCACTAACGCCATCGCCGAAGGTGAAGTGCTGCAATTGCTGAATTGCGGTGATCCGGACGTGGACGAGGCGCGCTACCAGCGCGTCATAGAGCTCAAGACCGCCCGCCTGTTTGAGGCAGCATGCCGTTTGGGGGCCATAGCAGCCGATCAGCCTGAGGCGGTACAGGCGCAAATGCATGCATATGGCCGCCACTTGGGCATAGCGTTCCAGTTGGTAGACGATCTGCTGGACTACATTGCTGACCCGGCTGTCAGCGGCAAGAACCTCGGGACCGACCTCGCTGAAGGCAAGCCAACGTTGCCGCTGATTCATGCGATGAAGCACGGCACTGCAGCGGAGGCAACGCTGATTCAGGAGGCTATTCGGCATGGGAGGGTAGAGGATTTGCAGCCGGTGCTCGCCGCAGTTGAATCCACAGGGGCGATTCCTTACACTCGCGCCCTCGCTGAGCGGCACTGCCGGGAAGCGATCCAGACATTGAGCGATCTTCCCGATTCGCCGCACAAGAATGCACTGGTTGAGTTGGCGCAATTCAATACGTATCGCGCGGCTTGAGAATAGTTCGGGGCGTAGCTCAGTTTGGTAGAGCGCTTGCTTCGGGA
>JBFJJW010000075.1:0-14205 GCA_041612095.1 Solimonas sp.
CGCCCGATCGGCTCGTGCGCCCCGCCGTTCTTGAACACCAGCCAGGAAATGCGCTCGCGGGTGTCGCTGGGCTCCAGCAGCATGTCGGCCACCTTGGCGTTGAGCGCATCGCTCACCGGACGGAAGTGGTTGCCCACCGGGAACACCACCAGCCGCATGACCGCACGCGCCCAGGCGACCGGGAAGTTGCGGATGAACTCGTCGAAGGCCTGGGCGGTTTCGTTCAGTGCATGCTCCAGCGCCCAGCGCGCATGCGCCAGCTCGGTTTCGCCCTTAGGGCCTTCAAGATAGAACTTGGCCACGCAGGAGGCGATGTAGAGCTGGCTCAGCACATCACCGAGACGCGCCGACAGCCGCTCCATGAACTTCAGCTTGCCGCCCAGCACACCCATCGTCAGATCCGAACAGAAGGCCAGCGCCGCAGAGAAGCGCTCCATGTCGCGGAAGTACGGCGCCAGCTCGCCCTCGACCGGCGCACGCGCCAGGCGTGCACCCGTCAGACCCAGGGTCAACGCGCGTACCGCGCGGTTGACCGAGAAGCCGATGTGGCCGAACAGCAGGCGATCAAACTTCTTGAGGTCGTTGTCGCGCGCGGCCTCCATCTCCGGAAACACGTATTCGTGGCAGCGGATTGCGCCCTGACCAAAGATCATCAGATTGCGCGTGAGGATGTTGGCGCCCTCGACGGTAATGGCCACCGGCGCGGCCTTGTAGGCCGTGGCCATGAAATTGCGCGGGCCCTGCTGGATGGCCTTGCCGGCCATGACATCCATGCCATCCATGACCACTTTCCGCATCAGCTCGGTCATGTGGTATTTGGCGATCGCGGTCACGACGGACGGCGCACAGTGATCAACGGCCGAGGCCGTCATGATGCGCATGGCCTCCAGCGTATAGCCGAATCCGGCAATACGACCGGTGGCTTCCTGCACGCCTTCAAACTTGCCGATCGAAACCTTGAACTGACGGCGCATGCGGGCGTAGACGCCGGTCATGCGATAGGCCACCTGCCCGGCAGCCGTGCCCAGCGCCGGCAGGGAGATGCCGCGGCCGGCCGACAGGCATTCCACCAGCATGCGCCAGCCCTTGCCGGCCATCGTCGGTCCGCCAATGATCCAGTCCACCGGAATGAAGACGTCGTGTCCGTGGATCGTGCCGTTGTGAAACGCCGCACCCGGGTAATGGCGCCGGCCGATCTCGACCCCGGGATGGGTCGCCGGGATCAGTGCGCAGGTGATGCCCATCTCGCCGCCGGGCGCATCCTTGGAGAGCTCGCCCAGCAGGCCGTCGGGATCGCGCAGCTTGAACGCCAGGCCAACCACGGTCGCAACCGGCGCCAGCGTGATGTAGCGCTTCGAGAAGTTGAGCCGGATGCCGAGCACCTTCTTGCCTTCATGCTCGCCATAGCAGACCACGCCGAGATCCGGCATTGCGGTGGCGTCTGAACCGACCTCCGGGCCGGTCAAGCCAAAACAGGGGAGCTCCTTGCCCGACACCAGGCCCGGCAGCCAGTGCTGCTTCTGCGCCTCTGTGCCGTAGTGCATCAGCAGTTCACCAGGGCCCAGGGAGTTCGGCACCATCACCGTCACCGCCATCGCAATCGATTTGGTGGCCAGCTTGGTGACAACCGCAGACTGCGCGTTGGCCGAGAAGCCGAGGCCGCCGTATTCCTTCTTGATCAGCATCGCGAGAAACTTCTTCTCGCGGATGTAGGCCCAGACCTCGGGCGGCATGTCCTTGAGCTCGTACTCGATCTTCCAGTCGTCACAGAGCTTGCACAGTTCCTCGCACTCGTTGTCGAGAAAGGACTGCTCTTCCGGGGTCAGTTCGGTGTACTTGAAGTCCAGCAGCTTGTTCCAATCCGGACGGCCCCTGAACATCTCGGCTTCCCACCAGACGTCGCCTGCCTCCAGGGCCTCGCGCTCGGTAGACGACATTTCCGGCAGCACCTTCTTGAACACGCCAAAGATGGGGCGCGTCAGCAGGCTGCGGCGCAGCGGCCGCAGATTCAGTACCAGGGCCAGCACCCCGAACACGCCGCCGGCCAGCGCAAATGCGGTTTCACCCATCAGCCCGAGCGCTTTGAGCCCGACCAACAGTGCGGCCGCGGCTGCGGTCCAGATCAGCAGGGGCGCCCCTGCATAGGCCAGCAGCCAGAATGCGGCGAGGGAGAGCAGTGTGATGGATAGAACGGTCATGAAAGACACTCCGGAAGATCGGAAACCCTATGAGTGGCCACTGCTGCGGTGCATGGGCACCACATGTGGATGGCTATCTCCCGCGCTCTTCTCCCCCGCCTCCCGGGGAATGAGCGTCTTGATCATCAACTTCAGATAATCGTTGAACGGCGCGCCGCTGGGCATCAGATCCGGCGAGTCCCGGCGAATCTGCAGGTTGCCCATGAACGTGGCGTAGGCAAAGCGCGCCCAGTGCCGAGCGCGTACGTCCTCAAACCCCAGCGCCTGATAACAAGACACCAGATATTCCATGCGCCGCGCCGAAACGCGCTGCACAAATTCATTCACCAGCGGATTGTCTTCCGCCGCCGCGATGGCGAGATACAAACGCCCGGAGCGATAGCCGGCGTTGGCCTCGCGAAACACCTTGACGATCCGCTGATAGGGGTCGGCCTCGTCGCCGACGCGGGCGAGTACGTCTTCCGTTTCGCGCCGCTCCCATAGCTCCAGTGCTGCGCGCAACAAAGCTTCTCGATTCTGGAAATGCCAGTAGAAGCTGCCCTTGGTCACACCCAGCCGCCGGGCCAGCGGCTCCACCGCCACGGCATCCAGGCCGCCAGCGGCCATGGCGTCCAGTGCGGCCCGCGCCCAATCGGCGGCCGTGAGGCTGAGCTTGGGGTCGGCAGTTGCAGAAGACGAAGACATGTACGGCGCACCATACGGAGGCGTAGGGACGTTGTCAGTCTAGCCATACGGGGGCGTATGGGCAACCGCCCCTCTAGTTCGCACCGGTGTAGTGCACCATGAAGGCGAGCTTGTCGGCTTCTTCCTCGATCAGCTTGGACACGGGCTTGCCGGCGCCATGACCGGCATCCATGTCGATGCGAATCAGGATAGGTGCCTCGCCGGCCTGGGCGTGTTGTAGCGCCGCTGCGTATTTGTAGGAATGGCCGGGCACCACGCGGTCATCGTGATCCGCCGTGGTCACCAGCACCGCCGGGTACTGCGTGCCTTGGCGAACAGTGTGATACGGCGAATACGCGGCCAGTGTCTTGAATCCGGCCTCCGTGTCCGAAGTGCCGTAGTCGCCGGCCCAGGCCCAGCCAATGGTGAAACGGTGATAGCGCAGCATGTCCATCACGCCGACAGCAGGCAGCGCAGCGGCGAACAGGTCGGGGCGCTGGTTCAGCGTGGCACCCACCAGCAGCCCGCCATTGGATCGGCCGCTGATGGCCAGATGCTTGGCGGCCGTCCATTCTTCAGCGATCAGGAGTTCGGCGGCCGCCGCGAAATCATCGAACACGTTCTGCTTGCGATCCAGCGTGCCGGCCTCGTGCCAGGCCTTGCCGTACTCGCCGCCGCCGCGCAGATTGGCCACCGCATAGACGCCGCCGCGCTCCATCCACAGTAGGGAGGGCACCGAGAACTCGGGCGTCTTCGAAATCTCGAAGCCGCCGTACCCGTACAGGTGCGCGGGGTTCTTGCCGTTGCGCTTGAGTCCCTTTCGGTACGAGATGAACACCGGAATGCGCGTGCCATCCTTGGAAACAGCAAAGCGCTGCTCGGTGACGTACTTGGACGGATCGAAGCCGAGTTTGATCGGCTGGAACGGCCGCCCCTTGGCAGTCTTCAGATCAAAGACGTAGTTGACCTGCGGCTGGTTGAACGAGGTGTAGCCATAGAACAGTTCGGGGTCGCCGGCCGCGCCGTGTAGCTGCAGGCCGCCCAGCGACGGATCGGGAACGCTGCCCAGCCCCGGCAACGGGATTTCCCCCCGCGGCTTGCCATCGAGGCTGTACCGCCGCAGCCGCGAGGTAGCGTCGTGCATGTACAGCGCCACGATTTCATCTCCCGCGAACAGGGCATGCTGCAAGGTGTCGGCCTGCTCCGGCACCACGGTATTCCAGGTGTAGGGCGGCGGCGCGGTGACATCGACGCTGACGATACGTCCGCGCAACACATCCTTGCCGGTGCGGAAGTACAGCCTGCCACGAGCATGCCCGAGCAGCGCGTATTCCGCTTCGAACTGATCCACCAGATGAGTGAAAGGCGCATCCAGGGCCGGACGTTTCGGGTCGCCGAGATCCTTGATGTAGACCTGATTCTCATTGCCTGAACCGCGCCAGACATGCAGCACAAGATAGCGGCCATCGTCAGTGACCTCTGCGCCCCAGCCCCACTTGGGCTGACTGGACTCCTCGTGGATCAGCTGATCTGCACTCTGTGGCGTACCGACGCGGTGGTAGTAGAGCTTCTGGTTGGCGAGATCGTCGAAGGTACCTGGCAGCTGATCCTTCGGCGGTTCGGGATAGCGCGCATAGAAAAAGCCCAGGCTGTCGCCGGTCCAGGCGATGCTGGAGAACTTGATGCGGCGCAGCGTCTCGCCGCTGTCCTTGCCGTTGGCGACGCTACGCACGCGAAACTCGTTCCAGTCTGATCCCGCGGTCGCTGTCGCATATGCGAGCCAGCGTCCGTCGGGGGATACCTCGAAGTCGGTCAAGGCAACAGTGCCGTCCGCCGACAACAGGTTGGGATCAAGCAATGGTGTCGGCTGCGATTTCGTCGCCTGCACAAACAGCACCGACTGATTCTGCAAGCCGTCGTTACGCAGGTAGAAGTACCGCCCGGCGTGCTTCTGCAGGCCTTCGTAGCGCGTGAAGTTCCATAACTCGGACAGGCGCTTGCGCAGCGCCTCGCGCTCAGGAAGTGCGGCCAGCAGCGGCCGGCTCAAGCGGTTCTGCGCCTCCACCCAGGCCCGCGTCTCTGCTGAGTCGACATCCTCAAGCCAGCGATAGGGATCCGCAATTTCGGTTCCAAAATAGTCATCCACCACCGCGCCACGCGGGGCGTGGGGATACTCCAGGGCTTGGGCACCGCCACCACCGGCCACCAGCAGCATCATCGTCATCAGCCATCGTCCAGTCACTGCGCTCTACTCCCAAGGCGAACATCCCGCGACGCAGCAGGCTAATATTGCCCACGTGCCTGATGCAATCTCGATCTGAAGGAGACCCACTGTCCATGACTCGCCTGCAAACTGTCGTGCTGGCTTCTGCCGTCACATTACTCGGCGCTTGCGCACATTTCGAAGGCCTCGATCAGTCTGCGCCACACAACGCGGCCACGACGCCGACCACCGAGCGTGCCGCGCCCGCGAGCACCCACGTGGCGTCACCGACCCCCGCGCAGCCACCCGCGACGCAGCAAGCGCCATCGATAGCCGCAGCCGATGGTGATAATGACGGCGTGTCCGACCATCTGGATCGCTGCCCACAGACTACGGCCGGCACCTTGGTGGATGCTGGCGGTTGTTCCGTAGTCTCTCCTGCACTGCCGCCACAGCCGAACTGAACGCATGCAGCTGCCTTCACGGGCCTGACGCCCTGCGCTGTGCCGGCCGCCCCCCACAGCGCTCGGTACCGGCGGACTGCCCCCGCAAATCCGAACGCGCGCCGCTGTAGACGGCAGCCGCTGTTCACTTGCCGGCAAGGTTCACGCGGGGAGATTCAGCCCCGCTTCATCGCCTCCCCAACAAGATCAGCGTCGCTCGCCTGCTGTCCTGGTGCGCGCTCTGCTTCCAGCGTTAAAGGGGAAATGACCAATGAAAAAACATTACTACGCAGTTGCGGCGGCCTTGAGCCTTTGCAGCTTGACCGCGATGGCGGCCGAGGATGCCCGCTCGCCTTATGCCGGCTTGATGGGCAGCTATTCGTTTCCGGACGCGTCGCGGCAACTCGATGACGGCATCGGTGGCCAGTTGCTGTTCGGCTTTCCGATGAACGATTACCTGTCGACCGAGATCACCGCATTCACCACGCGCGCTGATCACAATTACGATGGTGGCAGCGATCAGCTCTCCGGGGCCGGCCTTGATCTGAACATCAAGCTCGCCCAAGGCGTGCTTTCGCCGTTCCTGCTGATTGGCGGTGGCGGTCACTTCGACGAAGTTCCCGGCGACAACGAATCGTCCGGCTATGCCAATGCCGGCGGCGGCGTGCTGTGGAATCTCGGCGGCGCACGCAATACGGCGTTGCGCCTGGAAGGGCGCCGCATCGGCGTATTCAACGACGCGATATCCCCTGGCCATGACCGGGTCTACGACACGCAGGTGAGCTTGGGCGCGCAGTTCGATCTGATGGCGCAGCCGCCGCCGCCACCGCCACCGCCGCCGGTCGCACCGGTGATCGACAGTGATGGCGACGGCGTTCCCGATAGCCGCGACGCCTGCCCCGGCACCCCCAAAGGCACTGCCGTAGACAGCAAGGGCTGTGCGCTGCCGCCACCCGATGGCGACGGCGACGGTGTAATCGACGTCAATGACGCCTGCCCGGACACGCCGCGCGGTCTTCAGGTTGACCCACGAGGCTGTGCGATCAAGGCCCAGGTACTGGTGCTGCGCGACGTCAACTTCGAGTTCGACAAGGCAAGCTTGACGGCAGACGCGCAGCTCACGCTGGACCAGATCGCCGCCGGGCTGCGCGGTCAGCCGACGATGGAAGTGCGGATTGAGGGCCATACCGACAGCATTGGCTCAGATGTCTACAACCTGCGGCTGTCCAAGGCGCGTGCACAGTCGGTGCGCAGCTACCTGATCCAGCACGGCATTGCCGACAGCCGCATCAGCTCGGAAGGCTACGGCGAATCCAAGCCTGTGGCCGACAACGACACCGCCGAAGGCCGAGCGATGAATCGCCGCGTCGAGTTCAAGGTCGAAAAGCAGTAAGCCCGCAGTAGCGAACAAACCCCCGACCGCGCAAGCCGTCGGGGGTTTGTTTTATCTGGGGAGCCCGCGGGAAGCCCACGAGCTCAAAATTCCAGGCAGCGCTCAGTACGCCTTTTCGTCGCCCACCACGCTGTGGTGAACGGTGGTCAGGATAGTCTGCAGGTCCATCAGGAAGCTGCAGCGACGCACGTAGAACAGATCCAGTCTTACCCGGTGCGCCATGTCACGCAAACGACGCGTCTCGCCGCGACGACCGCTGATCTGCGCCAGTCCGGTCACGCCGGGCTTGACCAGGTTACGTGCACCATAGTCCTTGATCTGCTCACCGTAGAGATGATCCAGTTCCGGCACGTGCGGCCGCGGACCGACCACAGACATGTCCCCCAGCAATACATTGATGAACTGTGGAAGTTCATCAAGGTTGTGGCGCCTCAGCACCTGGCCCACCCGCGTAACCCGGGGATCATTGGGCGCCGCCTGCGTGAATGCGGCATCGGGATCATGGTTCATCGTTCGAAACTTCAGGCAGGAAAACACCTGCCCGCCAAAACCGACCCGATTCTGACGGAAGAATACCGGCCCCCTGGTATCGAGGCGGATGGCAATTGCGATCAGAGGAAACAGCCAGCTCGCCGCGCACACCAGAAAGGTGGTGGAGAAGGCAACGTCGAAGTAGCGCTTTCCGGTGCGGACATAGAACCCGGCTGGTTGCATCACCGGAGCCTCGCTTTCCGCAAGGCGCAACGACACGCCGCCTTGCGAATCAAGCGCACTGGCATCTGCGGTTGAGTGCAATTCGGCGCTGGGTGGGCGCTGCGGCATGTCGAAACTCAACATGCCGCCTTGCTGTAGGGGGTCTTGTTATAAGCGTAAGGCACGACACTTCATGCCATTTCTGTCGAGTCATCGTCAAGTGCTACGCCCCCAAAAGCGCGAACAGACTCGAATTTGAGTCGATTGCGTAGGATATATCCTATTTTCCTGTAGTCATTTTCCGGTTACCGCGGGCGGTCCCCGATCGCTATTCGCGGCGACACAACCAGAATACTTGGCTGTTCAAAGCGGCCCCCAGCCAGGGCATTGGGCCGAAGCGTTCTTGCTCAATAACGAAGCCTTCGCGCTGCAAGCGTCGGCGCAGCTGCCGATAGTCAAAGCCCAGGTGCGAATCGATATAGCCATCGCGACTGTGGCGGCGTATGCGGGCGGTGAGTCCCAAAGTCGCCGCGAGTACGGTGCCCAGATTGGTGCCTTCCTGAGTCTGCCGATTGGCCCAACGTACAAGGTTCTTGGCCAGCGCACTGACACCTATCTCAACCGGTACTGAGATCAGCAACCTTCCGCCCGGAGCCAACAACTCGCGAAAGTCCGCAAACGCTTGCGCCATTGGCGCCTCATCGAGGTGCTCCATGACCTCCATGCAGCACAGCCGCTGGCAAAGGATGCCCCGCAGCTGCTCACGTTGCTCCAAAAGGCTTGCTGCAGTACCGGTGCGCGCCAACAAACTCCGCGCCTGCGCACTCATCTCGGCAACTGGCTCATAGCCGATGCAGGCGGCCTCCGGGTACGCGCGCGCGAGATGGCTCAGCAGCAGGCCGTCGCCGGTACCGTAGTCCAGCACCGTCATGCCCGGTGCCGGAGCGAGCAATTCCACTGCGACATCAAAACGCGCGCGATGGCTGAGGCGCTTAATCAGCGAAGGGTTGGCAACAGTCTGGCGATCATAGGCGATCATGGCTGAGTTTCATCGAACGGTTCGCACAGTATGCCGGCTTAACCTTCGGCTCCGCCAATGGCAGCGTCCGGCCTATACGCGCTTGGGCTAGACTGCGCGCGGAGGAAAGGCAGACCGTGCGAAGATTACGCGCCTTTCCAAGTGCCTGAATCGAAAGCGCATGAGCCAGTCCGATACGAGCAAGGGCTATAACCTAAACATTCACGGCCTGCGCGGCTTCAGTGCGCTGGGCATCTTTGTGGCGCATGTTTATCTCGGCTCGACTGCGGCAGGCTTCTGGCCGGACTGGCATCCGGCGATCGCATGGTTTTTGGACTCACTGCGGTATTCCGTGGACTTGTTCTTCATGATCAGCGGCTACCTGATCACCGAAAGCCTGACCAGAAAGGGGAGTGTTCCGCATTTCCTCGTCGACCGCGCAATTCGCATCTACCCGGCATTCCTGGCCGCCATGCTGCCACTCGCAGTCATGGGCATGATCACGCGCGCAAGAATGTTTTCTGACACATCGCCAGAGCAATGGCCCATCATGCTGCTGGCCAATCTGCTGCTGTTGCCCGGTGTAGTCGACATGCAGCCGATTCTGGGTGTGGCATGGACGCTGTCTTTCGAAGCAACCTTCTATCTAACAGCGGCATGCGTGTTGTTGCTCCGGCAACGGGGACATCCGGAGTGGGCATTGGGGGTTTGCATTGCAGCTGGTCTTCTGACGTTCCCTCATTATGCCGGCGTCATCTCGTTCTATGTCGGCGCACTGATTTTCCTTTACCGCCAAAGCATGATGCGCTTCGTTAGGAACTTTCATGTTCCTTTGTTGACGCTCGTCTTGTTCTTTGCGCTGTGGGACATTTTCTATCGAGAGTACTGGAAGCTCGATATCGGCCTAAGCCCTGAGTTTGCCGCTCTGGGCATCATCTGCTTCATCCTTGAGCTGATCCTGTTCAATTCCATCGTGGAAGGTGCCGGCTTGCTCGGAATAATCCTGCGCAGCCGCATCTGTCAGTTCATAGGCACGATCAGTTACAGCTTCTATCTCTGGCACACGCCGGTCATGTACGTAGTCAAGCGCGGGGTATTGGAATACGTCGTGCCGCAGTATGGCGATGTTGCCGGCACGATCGCGTTCGGCGTGCTCAGCCTGCCGCCGACGATCCTGATTGGCTATTGCAGCTACGTGCTACTGGAGCGCAATGCAGGGCGTTATCTGCATCAGCTGTACCGCCGCAAAGAGCGCCGCTCGGTCGCAGAAACGACCGCAACCTAGGCACCCGCGGAAAGCGGAGCACGTGCCTGAGCACTGGTGAACCTGGCCGGAGCTTTCACCCGGCCTTGACTAGCACCAATAGGTCGTTCTCGGGCGTCGCAATCAGCGGGTGGGAATCGGCACGTACCACGTCTCCGATCTGCAGGCCGAGGTCGGCTGCCACTGCAGACCAACGGGCCAGCGAACGTACGCGTCGGCTTTCTCGCACCTCGCCTTGTGTGCGCGGCGCGGCATGGAACTCGCGCCACGACTTGAAGTCGTCATTGTTGTGGAACTGCACGTCCGCTGTACGCCAGCCAAAATCCCCGCCTACCAGCAACAGCCCACCCGGCTTGAGCATCGCAGCAAGGTTCCGCAGCGCCCTGAACCATCGTTCATCGTCGACGATATGAAACATGACGCCGATCGCCGTGATGAGATCCACAGGCTCAACGCCCTGTGACGAAAGGAATGACTCCTCTACGACGTCTCCGCACAGGATGCGTACATTTGGGCGATCACGGTACTTCTGCTCCAGATACTGAGCCATGCGGTCTGCGATCTCGATTCCAACCGCCTCACTGACCAGAAAGACGTCGGTAAAGAAGTCGATCCAGTGCCCAGTGCCAGAGCCTACATCCAGCAATCGTGTACCGCTGCGCCTCTGCATCGCCCGCCACGCTTCCACCATGGCCGGGGCCGGAGGAGGCTGGCGACCCAGCAAGGCCTTGATGATCGTGTTTTCCACCGCGTTGTAGTGGAACCGCGATTCGGGTTCGCTAATGGGGCCGATCGTCATCCGGTCTTCTGGCTGACCGCGTACGTTGGCGGCGTAGAAGCTCTCGAAGAAGCGGCTCTCGCTATGCGGTACGCGTCGCTCATTGCCGGACTCTCCGGCCTTGTCGCTGGGAAGCTCGTGTGGACCTCGCATGGCGGCTGTTCCTAGATGGCCTTAGCAGATTCGTGATGATACCGGGTGCGCTCCGGCAGCATGTCAACATGGGTTTTCTGCATGCTGGCAGCAAGCAGCGAGCGCCGCGGCTTATTCATGGCCGCCCTATTCGGTGATACGCCTCGATGGTTGGGCAGCCGCGGCTCGGCGCAGTTCCGGGTAATCGACCTTGCCGGTGACGGTTCTGGGCAGGTGCTCCAGACGCAACCATCGCCTGGGCTGCATGTAGGGCGACATCGTCTCACGCACATAGGCCTGAAGCCGACTCACCCCTGCTTCACTCTCGGAGTTGATCACTACAGCGGCCCACACCTCGTGTCCCAGCATGTCATGCTCGATCCCGAAAACGGCGACCTCATGCACCATGCCAGAAGAAAACAGCAGCGACTCCACTTCGCTAGGGCTCACGCGCACACCCATCGACTTGAGCTGATGATCGCGGCGCCCCCTGAAATGCAGGAAGCCATCGATATCGATGAACCCGTAATCGCCAGTGAACAGGGCCCTTCCCAAGGCGGCACCAGACATGCTCAAGCAAGGATCCGGCCGAACCGCCCTTTGCGTTGCCGCGTCGTCACCCCAGTAGCCAAGGCAGATGTAGTCGCCGCGATGGACAATCTCTCCAACCTCCCCAGCAGGCAATGGCAATCCCCGGTCATCGACGACGACTACGTCCACACCAGGGATCGGCCTTCCAATCGTATCGGCATGGGTGTGGACCAGGGCTGGATCCAGAAAGGCAGTCCGGTATGTCTCCGTCAACCCGTAGTTCAGCACGATACGAGCTTCCGAAAACCTGTCCAGCAGCTCGGAGCGGATAGACGGGGGGATCGTCCCCCCGGAACTGGTTAGAATCCTCAGCGAAGAGACATCGGTTTGCGGTAGCGGCGAGAGCCCCCGCAGCAGGAATGTGTATAACGAGGGTGTGCCGGCCAGAACCTGTGGCCGATGCGTGCCTATCGCTTCGCAGATCGTGAACGGATTGGCTTGCTCAATCACCACTTGCGTCAGCCCGCAGATGATGGTCTGGTGTAGCTGTACAAATCCGTAGTCAAAGGCCCATGGCACTGGGCAAAGCAAACGATCGCCCTCTGCGAAGCCCGAATAGGAGGCGATCGTCCGAGCGCCGCGCAGGATGTTTCCGTGCGACTGCACGACACCTTTCGGCCGCCCTGTCGAACCGGAAGTGAAAACGATAGACGCCGGATCAGTCGGCAAAGCATCTCGGATCGGCCGCAAATGCGCAGCCGCATCGCGCGGCACGTCCGCGCAGCGGAGACCGATCACGTTATCTGCGAGTTCGGTCGCATCAATCGGATCAACGCTGATATAAAACCGCGGCTGGACCGTCTCGCAGGCCTGCCGCCGCTGCGCGCTTCGACAGCTCGAATCGATGATCGCCGGAATCCCGCCCGCCCCCCAAACCCCGAGTAACGCGGCGAGCATCTCGAAACCATTCCGCATGTTCAGCAGGACCCGATCCTGGGGTGCCAATCCGCGCCCCAGCAGGAGCTGCCGGTAGTCTTCCGCGCGACGCCGCAATTCACCGAACTCGTAGGCCTGCGCCTGGGTCAGTAGCGCTGGTGCGGGCCCAAAGCGCTCTGCTGTCAGGCAGAACGCATCCCAAATGTTGAGGGGGCTCGACATCGGCTACGGTCTACCGCTGTGCCTTCATCGCAGCCGCCATGCGGCCCATTTGATAGATACGTCTAGCCGTTTCGCTATCCGGCGGCTCGGACGCCGAGATTTGCTCATACCCCAGTCGCTTCATGAGTGGATTGAGGATCGGAGCCAGCGACCACATCGCCCAAGGGTCAAGCACCTCGCCGCGACCAACGCTCGAAGAATCGACAGCCGAGCGATCATAAGTCTTCCAGTCTCCCAGTCCAGCGCCTGAGGCGTCGGCCAAACCGGCTTCGACAAGACTTTTGACGTCGGTGGGCCGCTCCAGAAACTCGCAGACGCGGGTCAGCTCGCCCACAGGGTCCCGAGTGAGGTCTTCATAGCGCAACCGCAAGCAGGACCGCGGCATACGCTCCTCGATTTCGAGCAAGGCACTATTGATGTCTACCCAGGCATGTGCGAACGCCTCCAGCGTGGAGGGATACCGCTGTACGTACTCGTGGAGTTCAGGCATGTATGCGTGCATTCGGCCGCACAATTCCTCGATCGACAGAATCACATCGAGAGGATGGCGCACCAATAGAACGTAGCGGCAGCGCTCGCCGCACAGTCTCGCGATTGCCCGTGCATAGAAGGTATCGGTGGCAGTCTTTTCCGCCCACAGTGACTTGCCGGCACGGCGCGCCAGATCGTCCAGCATCCCAAAGACCATGCTGCGCAAACGATCGTGCACGGCCTCTTCGGAAACACCAGAGAATGCAAGGCCCGGGACAACGCCGGTTGCCAATCCACCCGCCGAATGCTGCTCGGAGAGGAACCGGGCCGCAGCGCCAAACAGGTACGTTTCCGGTGGGCTGCAGATATCAGAGTGCCCGTTGATGAGCCGACGCAACAAAGTCGTGCCACTGCGGGGCACACCGAGAACGACAGCACCACGCCACAGTTCGCTCATGCACTGGTTTCCACGGGCAGCCCTCGTTCCGTAATGTCCACGCTTTCTCCGGAGGAAAATACCAGCACTTCCCGCGGTAGAGGGTGGCTGATGAACCCCAACGGACTCGCGCTTGGCCCGTATGCCCCCGATGCGCCGACGGCAAGGATGTCGCCGGTCCGTGTCTCAGGCAACTCGATCTGCGAGGCGAATACGTCTGCGGTCGTACATAGCGGGCCTGTGAGCATGTAGCTGCATATCGGCGCGCTACGCTTGGTCGCGCTTAGATTGGAAAACGGCCAGTTCCGCCTGATCACCGCGCCCATCATGCCGGCGGCATTCAGATGATGATTGAATCCGGCATCGCACAGCCGAATATCCACGCCACGCGACCGCTTTTCTCCAATCACCTGCGTCAGCAGGTACCCGCACGGACCAACCACCCATCGCCCCATCTCCAGCACCAGGTTGGATGCGTGGAATCGTTCGTCCGCTCGCAGCGCATCCAGTTGCACGTTGATCCGCTCGGCCAGGCCTGACAAGTCAAATGCCTGCTCCCCGTCAAAGTAGGGGATTCCAAACCCAGATCCAAAAATCAGGGTGCGCGCCATCGAGGCGTCGACGACAAAGCGTCGGAAAAGTTCGATGAATATTGCGAAGTTCTCTACGATCGCGTCGGCATCAAGGCAGTTCGTACCTGAATAGATATGAAATCCGCGCACGCGCAGGAACCGCCGCCGCTTGCATCGCTCCAGAAATCCAGATATCTGCTCTTCGTCAATGCCGAACTGGCTAGGCTTGCCCGCCATATTGATGCCAAACCG
>JBFJJW010000076.1:0-13927 GCA_041612095.1 Solimonas sp.
GATCGCCCGTGGGGTTGTAGCTCGCCGCCCGCACTTCATATCGGGTCGCCAGCGTCCTTTGGCGTGCGCCGCCCGTAGTGGCGTGTACCTGCAGGCCTTGCGGGCCGGCGATTAGGACGCTGCTCCCGTCAGGGCTCACTGCGCGTCCCGCCAGGCCTGCATGTCCTCGCAGTCGCACGGGTGCCTGGCCCGGCTCATCAAGGTCCCAGATCTCGGTGCGAGCCTCACCGGCGCGGTTATCGTCGGGGAAGCCGCTGATCAGCAGCCGCTTCCCTTCCCCGATAAACTCCATCTGCAGGGGCAATACGGGTACACCCGGCAACTCCACCAGTTGAGCCCCAGTGTCTGCGGAATAGATCTTCACCACCGCGCTCTGGTTACCCGTGGGCTGGATCAGCACGTGCAGCGCGAAGCGCTTGCCGTCGGGACTGAAAGCGGACTTGTAGACTGCGACGCCGCCGTGCTCCACGCGCACATCGGTCAAGGCCTCCACCGGCTTCATGGCCTGGGCCAGCATGAAGCGCAGCGGCACCGAGTCTTCACCCATCTTGTAGGCTTCGTTGAGGTACACCGCCGCGCGCGCCTGCTGGCCGGCCAGCAGCTCCTGGCGGCCGTTCTCGACCAGCTTCTCGATCGTGATTTCGCGTTCCCTGGTTTCGCGCTGATGCAGGTACCACTGCCAAGCGCCCATACACAACGCGATCATGGCAGCGGATGCGAATCCCGCTTGCACACGCTGCCAGAACTGGCGCTGGCGTTCGCGCTGAACCAGCTCGTCGTACCCCACCCCGAGCAGGCCTGACAGCAGCTTGAGCTTGGCGCCACGTTTGCCATCGGCATGCTCGCGCGCATCGGCGGCAATCGGCTCGGCAGGCTGGTCTGTGAGCGCACCGCTGCGGTCGACCCGGTAGCGCAACGCTGGCGCAAAGCACTCCTCCTGTTCGCGGCCGGGCACATCAGCTACATGCGGTTCGCCGTCAACGATCAGGCAGAGCACGCGGTCTTCGCGGCCCAAGGACTTGAAGTACTTGATCTCCTCGTTGACCCAGCGCGAACTCGCCGCGCGCGGCGAGCAGATGACGATCTGGTAGCGCGACTGGCGCAGCGACTCGTTGAGCACGTCGCCCAGATTGGCCGAACTGGGAAGTTCGTCGCGATCCCTGAAGATCGGGAACAGGCGCTTGGGCACCTGCCCATCCCGCGATTCTCGGCCGACCAGCCGCGACGGAACTCGATACGTCTCCAGCGTCCTGTGCAGCCAGTCGCCCCAGGCGCGATCCTGGTGGCTGTAGCTGATGAACGCCCAGTACTTGTAGCCCTCGGCCATTCCCCCAACCCCAATGGCTTCCAGGGGCCTAGCTTATCTCAGAGTGCCGCCGTAACCACCCCGCCTCCGATGGCGTGGGGCCGCCACGCCGGGAAGCCCACTACATGAAGCCGCTTAGCCACGGCACTAGCGCAAGACGCACGGCCTGCGATCAATCCGAACACCGCGGTTTGGATGCCGGGTACGACGACGCGCGAGCTGCCGCAGTGTCATGGTCGCGCGCCTGCTCGCGGCAAGGCGGTCGTTGGGTCCAACTGGCGCTGCCGACGCCAGAGATGCCTTGGCACGCTGCTGCGGCGGCACGCCCAGCCACAGGCCCCATAACAAGCCCAAGGTGCAGAGCAGGGTCAAGCCCACGAGCGGCACCCAGATCATCAGCGCGAGCTCCGACGGTACCGCTGCAGGCGCGGCATAGGCGTCTGACAGGGCGATTGCCGGCGCGGTGGTAGCGGTGGCCCAGGCCGGCCCTGCCACCAGCGTCAGCGGCAGCATTGCAACGTGGCCACACCTGCTGAGATTCATCGACGTCATGTCCATGCTGACTCTCCGGATGCGCTCATCGCGAACTGCGATGACCAGGCCTCCACGCTAATCGCAGGTACAGCGGAAGATATTGCCAACCGCTTGGCAGTTCTGACTTATGATTTCCGCTACAGACTTCGAACCGCAGGCGGGCAAGCAGGTGCCGCACCGGACTGGCCATAGGCCGTCGAACCGGCGCAGCACCCGGGGGATTGCCCGCGTACGGTCTTGAGGGGGCAAGGTCATGGCATTTGATAGTCCGGCAGTTCAGCGTCTGGTCGCGCGCGCGCGCACGCAAAGCTACCGACCCCGCCAGTTGATCGCACGTGACGACCGTCTGGGAAGCCTGTTTCTGGTTCTTGAGGGCACGGTCAGCCAACTGCTGGAACATGACAGCGGTCATCTGGCCGTGCTGGGCTATCTGTACCCCGGCGACTTCTTCGGTGAGGGCTTTCTGAATCGCACGCGACAGCCGCAAGGCAGCGTGTTCCGCGCCCGCGGCACGGCAGTGATCGCCACCATCGGCGCCGACGATTTCGAGGATCTCGCCACACAGCATCCGGACCTGGCGCTGCAGCTGGTGCGGCAGATCTCGGGGCGTCTGGATCAGGCCCACCGCCAGATTGCGGACCACTACTTCCTGGATGTCACCCAGCGGCTCAGCCGCCGGCTGCAAGCGCTATGCCTGCAACCGGACGCGCAGCGACGGCCTGATGGCACCTGGCTACGGATCAATCGCCAGGAACTGGCACTGATGATCGGCTGTTCGCGCGAGATGGTGGCGCGCGGCCTCAAGACCCTGGAGCAGAACGGCGAGCTACGCACCGAGGGCCACAATGTGCTGGTGCGTAGCGTACGCCCACCCGCACCGCCCTGAGCGTGGGACGGCGCGCCGATTCAGGAGTTGCGCTGCGGGCTGAACAGGCGGCTACGCCGCGCGGAGCCGGCCAATGCCATCTCCCCCACATAGCTGACTCTGTACGCGTCGGCCGCCTCCAGAACCAAGCGCGCAGAGAACGCCTCGGTCGCCAGCACGACGCCGGCGGGAAGGCTTTCCACTCCGGATTGCGCCAATGCGACCTGCGATCCGTAGCACAGCAGGCCTTGCGTGAACGGATCATCACCGACAAACAGCGGCCCGAAATGCAGCAGCACGCGCACACCCAGCCTGGCGGCCCCGATCTGATCCGCGTCAGGGTCCGAAAACTGATCACGCAGGGCCAGCGCCAACTCGGTGGCGCAGGTCGCATCCGCACAGATCAGCGCCAGCTTCGAACCCCAGGCCCTGTGCTCCAGCACCTTGTTGCCCGCGCCAGCCACTGCTGTAGCCACAGGTGCCCAGGCACGCGACAGGAACAGCGGCCGCTGTTCCTCAGCCCAGCCGTCAACACCGGAGACGTCGGCCACCAGCACCGCGCACAGCCGGCGCTCGCGCACCCCCTTCATGCGAGGCTCCTCCGATAGCGGGCAATGCACATCCAGCAGATTGCGCTCAAGCTCGCGCACGCGGCTTGCCGGCAGCGTCACGACGTCGAAGCCCGGTGCCGCTGACTTTGGAACCACCATCAAGCCTATCCACTCGCTCCTGATCTGCTCGGGTGTCAGCAGGGACCACCCCATGGAGCGCGTCGTCACCGCGTGTCGCGTCCATAGCGGCTCACTAGGAAGAAAGCCCGGCGCTTCGGAAACCTCGTGCGCCTCGTCCAGCGCGCGCGCCAGGCGCATGGACCAGGCGCTCCCGTACTGCGCCTGCCAGCGCGCGACCATCTGCTCGCGGCTGCCGGCGATGACCACCGAGACACTGGCGCCACGCGATGCCATGCACTCGACGACACAAAGGTCCACCGGGGCCTGCAGGCCCAACTGCACGCGGCCGCCGCGCAGGTTGCCCACCGGCAGAGTCAGGCGCTCCAGGGCGCCGATCATCGCTGCATCCAGATCCGCGATCTCGATGGCTTCGTCTCGAAATACCCAGATCTGGGGCGGTACTACAAGCACATCCGGAATGCGCTTGTCCGCCCGCAGATGCCGGCACAACAACTGTAGTTGCCGCACGGTACGTGCACGCGCCGTGCGGTTGTCGCCTTCAAGCTGGTTGGCCGCCTGCAACGCGGCTCGGCAACGCGGAAGATCACCCAGCAGCAGGGCCGCCTCTGCACGGCTGACCTGTTGGTTGTAGCGCTCTAGCTCACTGCGCGCCGCCGGCGCCTCGGTCAAGGCGAGCACATCGGCCGCAATGGCCCTGGCGCGGGCAGTATCACCGGCGAATGCAAACATGGTCGCCGCGTTGATGGCGCTGAAGTAGCCACCAGTCTTCTCAAATGCCTGCCAGTAGGATTGCGCAGCGCGCTCATACATGAACCGGGTGGCCGCCCCACCCTGCTGAGCCAGGTCCTTGAACAGGCGCCCCTCGAGCGCCAGCCAATCCTGACTCAGCTGCGGCGCCTGTGCCTGTGCCTCGTGGTAGCGATCAAGCGCCATCTGCGTGCTGCCGCAGTGCGCCAAGGAAAGAATGCTCAGGTATTCAAGCTCGGGCGTCCGCAAGCCGCGATCAGCCGCACGCTCGACGATATCGAAGCACAGCAGCGCATTGCCGGCGCGCAGTGCTTCCTCCGCTTGGGCCTGGGTCGCTGCTATGACGGCGGCGTTCGTAGGCACGTTTATCACCCGGAAGTCGGCGTCAGCCCATGCAGACGGAACGTGCCGTAGCGCTTGGCCAACTCAAGTTCTCCGGCATATTCCATCTGAAACCGCCCAGGCGCCTCCAGCGCCAATTGCGCTGCAAACGCCTCGGTGACGTACGCCATGCTCGGCGGTGTTACCGGTTCCACGCTGGCGGCGAACGCCAGCTGCGACCCGAAATAAGTGCGCTGCCGCTCCACCGGATCGTAGCCCTCGAATGCCGGAGCGAAGTGCGCGCCAAGGCGAATCCGCAGATTCGCCAGCGCGCCGGTGCCGGAAGCGCGCAGCGCTGCGACCCGATCAATCAGGCGCAGACACAGATTGGCCGCCGGCTCCGCCCCGGTAGTGACCACGTGAATCGCATCACCCCAGGTTGCAGCCAGCAGCACCTGATCGCCGTAGGCCGCCACTTCCTCGCCCAGAGCCGGCATCACGATGGCCCAGAACGCCGCCACGTCCTCATCGGTAAAGCGCCGGAATCCGACCACGTCGGTAAAGATCAGACCCACCATGCGCCGATTCTTGACGGCTGCTATTGCCGGAACGGCCGGCGCTGCATCGACGCTCCAGTCCGTGGCTTCAGCAGGCGGCTGCAGCGCGCAGACACCCACACCAAGGCCACTGGCAGCCACCTGCGCCAGTCCATGCGCCAGACGAACGGCTTCTGCGAGGCACCACGCCTTCTCCGTGACCAGAAAGCCCCGCAGCGAGGACACGCGTTCTGCGCCTTCGATGATGCGCGCGAGGCGCTCGGCGGTAGCGCTGCCGTGCTCGACCCGGCAATGTTCGAGCAGCTCCTCCCGGTCCTCCGGCAAGATCAGGTTCAGGCGCGCACCGCTGCGGACGCAGGCCTCGATCCGGCCCAGCGTATGCGGCTGCTGGTCGGCCACGGCGAACAACGGTGCGCCCTCGATGCGACGGGCCAGGCTCGCGGGCAAGGCGCCACTCGCCAGCGACGAGGCGCCAAGCACATAGACGTTGGGCATCTCCAGCAGGTCGATCAAGCCGCCGGCATCGACGCCGTGATGTGCGGCGATACGCGCGAGCTGCCGTCGGGTACGGCTGCGCGTGATCAAATCGTCGCGCAGCAATGTCGAGGCCTTTGCCAGCTCCTCTCGGCAGGCATCCAGTTCGGTCAGTACCAGATGCGCCTCGGCGCGCGAAGCGTGGCTGTAGTAGCGCGCCGCAGGCGTACCCTGGGGTGGCTCTGCAGGCAGTTGCAGCAAGTCTTTCGCCAAGCGCGCGGCACGTGCACCCTCGCCGCACAGCAAGTACAGCGTGGCTGCGTTGATCCCCGAGAACATGCCGCCGGTCTTGGCGTATGCGGCGCCGTACTCGGCTGCCGCGCGCTCCAGGTTCGCCTGTACATCGACGCCCGAAAAGGCAAGATCCTTGAGCAGTCGTCCACGCAATGCCAGCCAGTCCTCGTCGCGCTCAGACTCAGGCGGCGCCCACCGTTCAAACTGCTCAAGCGCGCTGTAGACGCTGCCTGCCGCAGCGAGACTGAGCAGCAGCAGATAGCGAAGTGGCGCAGACTCACCGCCACGCTCCAGCGCGCGTGCCGCCAGATCGTAGGCTGAAAGTGCATCTCCGGCTTTCAGATGCGTCCGAATGGCCTGCGTCAGCGCCTGTTCCGAGCGCTGCTCCGCTTCCGATACCGCCGCCGGGGCTATGTGGCCACGCGGATCGATCAGATGGGTCTCGCCGCCCCGGCCCAGGCCTTCGACCAGCTCCAGCAATGCCGGCGGAATTGAAGTGGGATCGCGCCGCCAGGCGAGAATCTCTGCGGTGCCGCCACTCATGCCGCCATAGCCTTCTCGCGCAACGGCAAAGAGGCGGCTCGGCACGACCGCGAGCACGGCCGCCAGACGCCGATAGGCCGCCTGATGGTTGTCGCCCCCCACCGTCGTGCACAGATCCAGCGTCGTCGACGAACGTGCAAGCAAAGTGGCGAGAAGTAAGCGCACGCGCTGCAGTGAGTCGGGAGAGACGGTTTGGCCCAGTTCTTTGGAGCGCCGCAGCCAGTCCACAAGCAGGCGCTCGGCACTGCGCGGCAGCAAGGCAATCAGCTCAACCTTGATATGGGCGCGATCCGCCTCATCCAGAATCGCGGCCGTGGCGACCAGATCTGCGCCAGGTGCCAGCCCCGAAAGCAGGCGTACAGTGCCCGAATGGCCTTCAAACAGCGTGCGGCATTGCTGACGGATGTAGCGCTCGGTTTCCGCACGTTCGCGCGCATCGAGCATCAGATGTCCGGTCACGCCGATGACCTGAGCGCCGTCCGCAACGGCGGCCTCGCGCAAGGATTCGCGCGACAAGGTGATCAACGCAGGTGCCGGCATCTTCTCCGAACTGGTCACGGCGCGCTCCCCCACGATTGGGCCGATGGAAAAACTGTAGCCGATTCACCTTCGATCGTGCAGCCGGATCGGCGCCGGCTTGAACCTCAATAGCGCAACACGATCCGAAAAAACACATCCGCTTCAGCGGCGCGCAGAACGTCGTCAGTGACACCGCGATCCAGAACCGGCGCGGCCGCGAGCAGGCTCGCCTCCAGCCATCTGGAACGCTTGAGCACGACCTCGCCTCCTGCGGCTGCCAGGGTTTGCCGTGGCCTTCGAAAGTCGCCCGTATCGTGCAGGCGCGCGCTGCCATACTCCGCAAACACCCTTGGCGCCACTGTCCATGGTCCGGCGGCGAAGCCCCATTCAGACTGCAGCCGCAAGTAGTAGCCTTCATCACCGACGGCAACACCCGGCAGCCAGGCGGATAGGTTGTCGACCCCGCCCAGCACATGCTGCTGCAGCTGCGGCAGCTGGTTATGACTGAGCTGGGCGGATGCATCCACGCCCAGCTGCCATTGCCCCGCCGCCGTCGGTTGCGTGCGCAAGCGCAGGCTGGGCCGGTACCAGCGATAGTCCAGATCCGTCACTGCGGTGGCCCTGTCCTGCCCCTGAAGGCCGGCGCGGGCGGTGAACCCCAGCTGCAGATCGGTTGGCCACGGCAGCTGCATCCACACATGGTGTCGCGATACACCGATCTCCGCCGATCGGTATGCCTGGCTCAACAGCAGTTCGCCGGAAGCGCCGCCACGTACCGTGTCATCGACATCATCGACCCGCAGATTCAGCAGCCAGCGGGTCGAGAAGTCGGCATACGGCAGAAACGTCCACGACAGGCCCAGCGTTGACAACTGCCCCTGAAACTCATCTGCGCCGGATACCCGCGTGTAGCGCACGCCGCGTCCGTCTATGCCCCAAAGCCCGGCAGGTGTCACCAGACTGGTGGCGAGCGCCACGTCACGATAGGACTGTCGACCCTGCTCGAGGCCTTCACGCCATTGACCGCGGAACTCGGCACCTGCGCCTGCCAAACTGGCCTCCGCCTCACCAAAGTTGCGCCCGACAAAGCGGTTGCCGGGATTGCCGGCCTGCACGCGCAGGCTGACCGGAGGCCTGCTCGACGGCGACTCCTGCACGCTCAACTGGTAATCGCCGGGGCGCTCATCGGGCAGAAATCGCAACTGCGCGTTCCGGCGACTCCGCTCGGAGTGGACACTGGCCAGCGTGCGCGCCGGTTCCAGCGCAGCAGCCGTCAGTACGCCCTCACCCGCCAAAGACTCGAAGTAGCCGCGCAACGGCTGGGTGCCGGTAACCTGCGTCACCCTGCCCGGCAGTATCAACAGGTACAGCTCGCTGCCACTGGGGGCGTACAGCACCCGCGCCGCCGGATAACCCGCGCGATAGAGCAAGGCGGAGATTCCGCGCACGGCATCCGACAAGCTGGCAGCCTCGCTGACAACGCGCTGCAGATCGTGATCTGCCAGGCCGGGGTTGCCGATGATGCGTAGATGATGGCTCCCCAGCTCGGCATCAAACGTTCTGGCGCGCTCGGGCTGCAGCACCTCGATGGCATCAACGCTAACCAGCAGTGGCGGCAGCGCTGGGGGGAGATCAATGGCCATGACGACGTCAGACTGCTAATGCGCTGATGGACCTCGCCTCGGCGGGGTCGCTACAGCAGCTTGCCGAGGATGCCGACGCATACGCCGATCGTGCAGCCTATCCCGACCGCGTACGCCAACGTACGCCATGGCTGCCAGGCCGCCAGATAGCACACGGTGTGCACAACGCGCGCGACGGTGAAAACGGAAAACAGCCACGCGGCCGCTTGGGGCGCACCCAGAAGCACGTAGGCCAGACCCAAGGCAAGAAAAATGGGGATGTTCTCCACGTCGTTGGCCCAAGCGCGTGCAGCACGCTGTACCTGTGGCAGTTCTTCGGTGACGGGCGCCTTACCGGAAAACGCGGCGTCTTCCGGATTCCTGAACTTCCCCTGGCCAATGCGGTGATAGCCCTGAAACAGGGAGATGGAGAACATCTTGAAGAACAGGACTACCGCGCACAGCGCATACCAGTCCAGTGGCGTATCCATAAGCCCCTCCCCCAGGTTGTTGGTTCAGCGCCCCATGCTGACCCGCCAGACGATATTGCCCACATCATCCGCGACCAGCAACGCGCCCTGCGCATCAATGGCGACGCCCACCGGACGGCCCAGCGCCTTGCCGTCGGCACTCAGAAAGCCCGTCAGCACATCCAGAGGCTGCCCTGCCGGCTTGCCTGCTGAAAACGGCACGAAGATCACCTTGTAGCCGCTGTGCGGCTTGCGATTCCAGGAGCCGTGCTGCCCCACGAACATGCCAGTCGTGAACGGTGGCGGCAGTTTGGCGCCCTGGGAGTGCACCAGCCCCAGCGAGGCGGTGTGCGGACCCAGCGCGTAGTCGGGCACGCGCGCCTGAGCCACCATCTCCGGCTGTGGCGGCTTCACGCGTTCATCCACGTGCTGACCGAAGTAGCTCCAGGGCCAGCCATAAAAGCCGCCTTCGACCACAGCCGTCATGTAATCGGGCACCAGATCACTGCCCAGTTCATCGCGCTCGTTGACCGCTACCCACAGCGCGCCGGTCTCCGGCTCCCAGCTCATGCCCACCGGATTGCGCAGCCCAAAGGCATAGATGCGATGCGTACCGGTGGCGACATCGATTTCCCAGATCGCGGCACGCCCCTTCTCGACCTCGAGTCCGGCCTCACCGACGTTGCTGTTGGAGCCGGTGGCCATGTACAGCTTGCGGCCGTCGGCACTGGCGATCAGGTTCTTGGTCCAATGGCGATTGATCGGTCCCGCAGGCAGCGCAACCAAGGGTGTGCCGGCAGCGGTGATCTGCATCTGGCCCGCTTCATATGGAAAGCCGACGACCGCATCGGTGTTTGCGACAAACAGCGTGTCACCCACCAGCGCCATGCCGAACGGCGAATGCAGGTCCTTCAGGAATACCGACCGCTGGTCGGCAATGCCGTCGGCGTCGGTGTCACGCAGCAAGGTGATGCGATCTGCGCTGGGCACCCCCGCCCCCGCCGCCTTCATCACCCACTTTTCAATGCGCCCCAGCAGACCTATGGGCGGATTGTCCGGCGCATTGGTTTCGGCCACGAGGACATCCCCGTTGGGCAACACGTACAACCAACGTGGATGATCCAGTCCGTCGGCAAAGGCCGCGACCTCAAGCCCCTCCGCCGGCAGGGGCTTGCCCCCTTCGGGCCAGCCCCGCGCCGGGGCAATGTTCAGCACCGGCAGCAGGGTCTGATCGGGCGCCGGCAGCACAGGTTGAGGTCCTGTGCCATCCAGCACGGTGAGTTGGGCATTGCCGCCGCAGGCGCATAGCGCCATCGCCAGCAAACAGCTCGGTACGGAACGGTCGACGCGCATGGGAAGTTACCGGAAGGATTTCCGGCCAATGTTACGCGACCCAGGCTGAGCCGCCGCCGAATGCGTCGAACCCGCCGCCAGGCCCACGACCGCTCCGGCACACGCCGTCATCGGGCCCGGGTTTTCCCCCAGCGTACTGACTGAGTTCAACGGCTTCGCGCATACTTCGGCAAACGACACGCCGTTACCTGTCCCACGCACCCAACCCGAATCGAACGTCTTATGAGCAGCCGCATTCCAGCAACCCTGATTCCCGGTGATGGCATCGGCCCTGAAATTGTTGATGCCACACTGGCTGCGCTGGACGCACTGGGCGTGTCCTTTGACTGGGATATCCAGCAGGCTGGGCTGGCCGGCGTCAGAAGCGCAGGCGACCCACTACCTGATGCGGTGCTGGCAAGCATCCGTCGCACGCGGCTGGCGCTGAAAGGGCCGCTGGAAACGCCCTCAGGCAGCGGCTACCGCTCCAGCAACGTGCGCCTCCGGGAAGCATTCAAGCTGTACGCCAATGTGCGCCCGGCGCGCACCCTGATTCCCGGTGGCCGCTACGACAACATTGATCTGATGGTCTACCGCGAGAATCTCGAAGGCCTGTATATGGGCTACGAGCATTACATCGCCATGGATGGCGATCCCGAGGCCGTCGCAATTGCCACCGGCGTCAATACCCGTCAGGGCTCGCACCGCCTGCTGGAGTATGCGTTCGAGCATGCAATCGCTTCAGGGCGCAAGAAGATTGCGGTCGTGCACAAGGCCAACATCATGAAGGCGCTGACTGGCATCTTTCTCGACGAGGCGCGCAAGCTGCACAAGACCAAGTATGCCGGCCGTATCGAGATGCATGAAGTCATCATCGACGCCTGTGCGATGAAGCTGGTACTCAACCCCTGGCAGTTCGACGCGCTGGTCACCACCAATCTCTTTGGCGACATCCTCTCGGATCTGGTCGCCGGGCTGGTCGGTGGCTTGGGGATGGCGCCAGGCGCCAACATCGGCGCGGATGCTGCGATCTTTGAGGCCGTGCACGGCTCGGCACCGGATATTGCCGGTCAAGGTATCGCCAATCCGGTGGCGCTGATGCTGGCAGCGGCGATGATGCTGGATCACGTCAAGCTCAGCGAGCAGGCCACGCGCCTGCGGCACGCAATCAACGACACCTTCAATGTCGATCAGGTGCGCACCGGTGATCTGGGTGGCAGCGCCAACACCAAAGCATTCACGGCCGCGCTGGTCGCGCGCATCAGGAACAGCTAACGCCGCAGCCCGACGCCCCCACCAGCGGGCTGCGACGGCGCTAGAGCACCTGCAGTGCCGCGCGGATGCTCAGTGCGATCAGTACGACCGATGACACGAAGAACACCGCGAATCGCAGCAGGATGATGTTGACCAGCACCTGCACCAGACTGTGCACGACGCGCAGGCCGACATAAGTCCACGCCAGGATCAGGCTGGCCATCGAGGCATCGCCCAGCACCGCGAGGCTTACCGCGACCGCATAGAACAGCGTGGGCTGTTCCATCAGGTGGTTGTAGTTGTCCGCCTTCCAGCGCACCTGAGCCGGCAACTGCGCCATCTGCTCGCCCCGCGGCGCCATCGGGTCCAGTTTCATGCGAGCCCGCTGGATGGCCGGGATTCGGGTCACATACATCCATGCCCAGATCAGGCAAGACCACAGCACCAGCGCAATGACGGGGGCCAGCATCGGATTCGCGTCGTTCATCGTAGCCTCAGGTAGAAACCGCAGGATGGTGGGTGGTCGCTTGCGGTCCGATGTGGCGGCAAGCTGCGCCGGGGCATGCGCTCATCTGCAAAGCGGATCCGAGCATGATCACCGGCCGATCATCAAAATATATATGAATCACCGCCCTAAGGAGGCAAACCATGTTACGTAAAACCGTTCTCGTGTTGAGTTTTATGGCCCTGCTTGGTGGTTGCGCCAGTCAGAGCGTATACAAGCCTGCCGAGCGCAGCGGTGGCGAGGGTTATACCGAGACCAAGTTGAGCGAGAACCGCTACCGCGTGAGCTTCAACGGCAACGAATCGACCTCGTCCGGCAAGGTCCAGGATTACGCTTTGCTACGTGCCGCTGAACTGACGCTGCAGAACGGCTACGACTGGTTCGAACTCGCCAACAAGGACATCGAGAAGAAGCAGCGTCAGCAGACCTCGGTGGACAGCGGCCTCGATGTGCCGCGGACCACCGTCTACCAGAGCTGCGGCCTGCTCACCTGCCGCACGACGGTCGCGCAGTCACCCGGCTTTGGCGTGGGAGTGGCCACCACCACCACCCGCACCGAATACTCCGCACAGCTCGAGGTGGTAATGGGCAAGAGCCCCAAGCCCAGCAAGGGTGACCCCTACGACGCGCGTGAAGTCGCGTCGACGCTGCGCACGGCCTTGATCAAGACCAAGGACTGATCCAGGCCGTACCGCGTGCAAGCGCCGGCGCAAGCTGGCTCTCGTGCCGCTGGCAGACATGCACACGATCTCGGCCGCGCGCCTGCATCCGGTGTCGGCGGGTAACGTACAAAAAAGGCCGGGCTTAGCCCGGCCTTTTTGCTTGCGTATAACTCAGGGATACTGGCTTAGTTCACGCGCTCCAGCACCGTCGCCACGCCCTGCCCCATGCCGATACACATGGTGGCAACGCCGAACTGCGCGTCTTTCTCGTTCAACAGACGCGCCAGCGCGCCGGTGATGCGCGCGCCGGAGCAGCCGAGCGGATGGCCCAGTGCAATGGCACCGCCCTTGAGGTTGATGCGGTCCATGCGCTCAGTGAGCTTGAGGTCCTTGATTACGGCCAGCGACTGTGCAGCGAAGGCTTCGTTGAGCTCGAAGTAGTCGATACTGCTGATGTCGAGACCCGCACGCTTCAGCGCCTTCTGCGTTGCCGGCACCGGGCCGATACCCATGATGGCGGCGTTGCAGCCGGCCGCCGCCATGCCGCGCACCTTGGCCAGCGGCTTCAGACCCAGCGCCTTCGCCTTCTCGGCCGACATCACCAGCACGCAGGACGCACCGTCGGAAATCGCGGAACTGTTGCCGGCGGTGACGGAACCCTTGGGATTGAACGCCGGACGCAGCTTGGCGAGGTCTGCGAGGTTGGCGTCGCGACGCACGACTTCGTCGAAGTCCACCAGCAGCGGCGCGCCATCGGCGTCGTGGCCTTCCAGTGCCACGATCTCGTCCTTGAAGTGGCCATCCTTCCAGGCGGCATATGCCTTCTGGTGAGAGGCCAGCGCGAACGCATCCTGCGCCTCGCGGTTGATGCCGTGGGTCTGGGTCAGCATCTCGGCGGTCAAGCCCATCATGGCCGAAGCCTTGGCGGTGTTCACCGAAAGCTCAGGCGCACCATCGAATCCGTGCGTCATCGGCACATGGCCCATGTGCTCGACACCACCGCAGATGTACACCTCGCCCATGCCGGACTGGATGGCACCGACGGCGGTGTGGATCGCGGTCATGCTCGAACCACAAAGGCGGTTCACGGTCTGGCCCGCCACTTCCTTGGGCAGCCCCGCCAGCAGCGCGGCGTTGCGGGCGATGTTGAAGCCCTGCTCCAGGGTTTGAATCACGCAGCCCCAGATGACGTCTTCAACGTCCTTCGGGTTCAGCGCCGGATTACGGGCC
>JBFJJW010000077.1:0-13845 GCA_041612095.1 Solimonas sp.
ATCACCGCGCCCGAGAACGCCGAGCACTGGCTGAAGATCGATCCCGACCTGTTCTCCCCACGCGCGGATTTCCTGCATCGCGTCGAGGGTGACTCGATGATCAATGCCGGAATTTTTTCCGGCGACCTGGTCGGCATCCATCAGCAGGTCGACGCCAGCAATGGCCAGATCATCGCGGCTTGCCTGCTGGATACGCGTACCGGCTTTGAAGCGATCACGCTCAAGCGCTATCACCGTCGCGGCTCGACCGTCACCTTGAATGCCGAGAACCCGAAGTACGCGCCGATCGTGATTGACCTGGCCCAGGCCTCAGAAGATCAGGACGCCGCACCGTTTCGTATTGCCGGGGTCATGGGCGGTCTGCTGCGCACGGGCGCAGCGCGCTAAGCCCATAGGGGCAGCTGCCCCGCCGGCATCGTCGGACCGGTGTCTGCCAGCAGAGGCCAACGGCCCAGCAGCTCGTAGCGCAGCGGCCGCAGGTCCAGACGGCTGCGGATCAGCACGAACTCTTCCACCTTCCACGAAATCGGCCGGATCGCCGTCATCGGCAATGGCAGCTGCGCGTCACGCAGCACCGTCAGATGCGGTGAGAACTTGAGTCGCTCGGGCGGAGCTCCAGAGCGCATCAGCGCTTCACGCAGCCGTTCGTAAAGCTGACCCAGTTCCGGCGGCACCTCGCGCGCACCCAGCCACCACGGAATCTGGCGGTTGTTGCGAAAGCTGCCGGCATGATCCAGCGTCAGCTCAAATGGTGCGGAGCGCACCGCAGCCGCCGCGGCGATTGCCGCAGCCTCTGCCGTTGGCGCCACGGTGTCGCCGAGGAACAGCAGGGTCAGGTGGTAACGTTCAGCGGCGCTGAGATACCCCCCCGGTTGCATACGCAACTTCAGATCACGCGCTGCCTCGGCGCCGGCCGCGCGCACTGCCTCCGGGGGCCACAAGGCAAAGAACAGCCGGTTCAGCTCAGCTGCCACGCAGGCGCTCCAGCAGGCCGGCCAAGGCGCGGTGCGCCGTCTGCTGACGCACCTGCTCGCGGTCACCGCTGAAGCGGCACAGCTCCACATCCACCCGCTTGCCCGCAATCAGCCAGCCGAGCCAGACCGTGTCGACCGGCTTGTCCGCCGAACCACCACCCGGGCCGGCGATACCGGTCACCGCAATGCCCCACTGCACCGGCGCCTGCGTGCCGAGGCCACGCGCCATGGCACGCACGACGGCTTCGCTGACCGCGCCGTCACGCTGCAGTACGGCTTCCGGCACGGCCAGCAGCTCGTGCTTGGCTGCGTTCGAGTACGTGGTCAGGCCCCGTTCGAACCAGCCACTGGACCCTGCGCGATCGGTCAGCAGCTTTGCGATCAGCCCCCCCGTGCAGGATTCCGCCGTCGCCAGCCACTCGCCCCGCGCCAGCAGGTGCTCGGCAATGCCGGCGACCAGCGCCTGCTCGTCAGCCACGGAATATCGCCTCGGCCATCCGGTCCGCGACCACGCTGGTAGGCTGACGCTCGCGCTCCGAGCGCTCGAAGATGCTCGTCAACGTGCGGCCGATACGCTGCAGATGCGCCTCGACCAGCGTCGCGTCATAGGCCGGGCCTTCGTAATAGATATCGATGATTCCCCCCGCGTTGATGCAATAGTCCGGGGCATACAGGATGCCGCGCTCCAGCAGCCGGCGGCCGTGCTCCGCTTGCGCCAGCTGGTTGTTCGCAGCCCCCGCCACCACCCTAGCGCGCAACAGCGGAATCGTCTGGTCATTCAGGATCGCGCCCAGGGCACAGGGTGCAAATACGTCAACGTCGAGTGCGAAGAGGTCTTCCATGGCAACAGCGGTGGCGCCAAATTCATCAACGCAGCGCTTGACCGCAGCCGGATGGATGTCCGTCACCCATAGCCGCGCGCCGGCCTCGTGCAGCTGCTTCGCCAGCCGATAGCCGACGTTACCTACGCCCTGTATGGCCACGCGCAGGCCGCGCAGCTCATCACGGCCCAGCTGATGGCGGACCGCTGCCTGCAGCCCAATGAACACGCCACGCGCAGTGGCCGGTGAGGGATCGCCACTACGCCCGGCGGCAACGGCACGCTCGTCTGCCAGCCCGCCCACATGCGGGGTGACTTCGGCCATCAGCCTGATATCGGACACGCTGGTGCCGGAATCCTCGGCCACCACGTAGCTACCGTTGAGCCGATGCACGGCCATGCCCATGGCCCGCATCAATTCCGGGGTCTTGTCCCTGTGCGGATCACCGATGATGACGCTCTTGCCGCCGCCCTGGGGCAAGCCGGCCAGCGCGGCCTTGTAGGTCATGCCGCGCGACAGCCGCAGCACATCGGTCAGCGCCTCGGCCTCGGAGACATAGGGCCACATGCGACAGCCGCCCAGCCCCTTGCCCAGGCGCGTGCTGTGCACCGCAATCAGCGCGCGCAGGCCGCTGGCGTGGTCATAGCAGTAGCTCAGGGCCTCATGGCCATCGAACTCGGGGTGATCAAACACGGACATGCCGGGCGCTCGCATCCGTTGCGGGAGGTCGCGCGATTGTACCGGTGCCCCTCGTTCGCTTCAGGTGGGCTTACACCCAGATCGGGCACGTACCGGCACGTGTGCTCCGATCAGGCGGGCAGCACCCCGGTACGCTGCAACAGCCAGAATCCGGCCAGCACAGCCACCGCCAGCGACCCCGCGACGCGCACGCCCACGCGGTAGAAAGCGCTGCGTCGCACGGCATAGGCCAGCGGCACAGCCACCAGCACGATGGCCATCTGCCCCAGCTCTACCCCGACATTGAAGGCCACCAGCGCCAGCAGACGCGCGCCGTCCGGCAGCCCCAGCTCGCCGAGCACCGAGGCAAAGCCAAAGCCGTGCAGCAGGCCGAACGCAAACGCCATCACCCAGCGCGCATGCAGCAGGGGCCAAAGATTGTTGAGCGCCGCCACCATCACCGAGACAGCAATGGCCGCCTCCACCCAGTTGCCTGGAAGCTGTACCCATCCCAGGGCCGCAAGGCTCAGCGTGATTGAATGCGCGACGGTAAAGGCGGTGACGACGCCGAACACGCTCCACAGCGCGGGGCGCAGGCCGTCCACCGCCTGCCACGTGCCATGGCGACGGCTCAATACCGCCGGCAACAGCAGCGCCAGCAGAAACAGGATGTGGTCGTAGCCGATCCAGATGTGCCAGACGCCTTCGCGCAGGTAGTCGCGAACCGCCTGCACCGGCGAAGGCGCCTTCAGGCCGAATCGCCGTGGCCCGCCATCCGCGGCCAGCACCGCAGTCTGCGTGCTCGCGCCCGCTGTCAACGCCAGCAGGCCGCGGTGCGTGGGGTCGATCCCCGCCAGCAGGCGGTAGTCTACGTCCAGATGCTGCGGCGCCTGTGGGCAGCTCGCCCGCAATACGAACCACGCGTACGGCCCATCACTGTGGTCGTTGATCATCAAATCAGTCACGGCCAGCGGGCACGGCACCTCTGCGCTACTCAGCGCGAGCGAGGAGCGCAACAGCGAAGCAAGCGCCGGTTGCGCCGCGCGCAACTCGCCCCAGCTCAGCTGCTGGTCTTGATCGGCATCCAGCTCCACCAGTACCGCGAGATCCCTTAGGGCAATCTCCCAATGGCCGCTTACCGTGCCGTTGTCCAGCTCCAGGGACAGGTAGGCGTCGCTGGGACGATGCGCCCAGCTGGCCGGCGGCAGCAACCCCAGCACCATCATCAGCAGCAGCGCGCGCATCACTGCACCAGCCCCTTTAGCCGCACATCCTCAAGTCCGGTCGCTGCCAGCCATTGCCGCACCGGCTCGGCGGCATCATGCCGACCGGCCGCCTGCGCGGCTTGCAGCAACAGGCGCGCATCCCAGGGCTCGTGCTGTATCGCCCAGTTCGCCGTCGCCAACTTCAAGGCCAAGGCCCCCTCACCCAAAGCCAGGCGATATCGCGCCTCTTCGCGCAAGTGCAGGGCCTCGCCACGCCGGTGGCCCGCTGCAAAGGCATCCAGCATTCGCGCATGCGCCGCGTCGAAACCCGCATCGCCGAGCATGTGCAGCGCCAATGCGCGCCGCAGCAGCAGCGCATCGGCGGGCTCGTCAGCCGGAATCAGGTTCAAGACCTCGGCCGTGCGGCCGCGATCCAGCAACCAGTCCGCGTAACTGGCCCGCAGCCCGAGGTCCCCCGGGTGTGCGGTCCGCGCCTCCGCATACAGCGCTGCCGCCAGCGCCTCATCCCCGCTGCGCTCCGCCATGTCGAGGCGCTCGGCGTAGAACCACGCGGCGACGCCATCGCCTTGCGCCGCGAGCTGCGGCCGCAGGTCATCCAGCTGCGCCGCTGCCGCCCGCAAGCCGCCACTGAGGCCTGCAACCGAGGCCGAGCACAGGGTTGCGACAAACGCTGGCGCGCGCCCCTGCAGGCCTGCACAGGCGCGCCCAGCCTCCGGGTAGCGCCCCTGCACGCGCAACACGGTGGCCTGAGTCAGCCAGGCCTGCGCATCATCGGGCTGCAGTTCCAGCAGCCTCTGCAGATCGACCAGCGCGCCAGCAAAGTCGTGGTGGGACTGTTTCAATGTTGCCCGCAGCAACAGTATTGCGGCCGGCGGCGCTTCGACCGACCACCAGGGCGCGAGCACACCCTGCGCATATCCCAGCTCGCGTGGGTCACCGCTGCTGCGGGCACGCTGGATGAAGATGCGAGCCAGCAGTGCAGCCTGTTCTGCCGCCAGCGCACGCGCCTGCGGCGGCCGCGGCGCGATGGCGCGCTGCGGCAAGCGAGTCAGAATCTCCGCGTCGCTGCTCGGGCGGTACGGTGCAGCCTGAATCGCCGTTGCGCCGAGCAGCAGCACAAAGAAAAGCCCCCGCGTCACGCGGGGGCAATAGCTACGGGCCTGTGCAGCCATCTAGCGGTTGACGGCAATAGGGTCGGTGCGCTCGGACGTGTCATTGAACGCAAACGCACCGTCGTTGACGGGAAAGGGATCGGCGACTTCAGATGTGCTGCGCGCGATGTCGAGCACCGTCGCCGTCGTACCCTCTGCCGCACGCGCCGGGCTGTTGTTGCTGTCGCAACCGGCGGCGAGCAGCGCAGCAGCACCCAGAAGTACGGCGGCAGTCCTTCGGAATATGACCATGGCGCTTAACTCCGCGAACCGGGGAACGGCGTGTTCAGGTACGGGAACACCGGCAGATACTCGTTCGGGTCCGGACGCGCGCCATCGGTGTACTTCAGATTGCGCGATGCCTCGGAAGCCGGGTCAGTACCGGACGGAATCAGCACGCCCATGGCGGCACGCAGCGCAATATCGACGACGTCGTCAATCGGCCTGCGACCGTTCGGGAAGCCGGCCAGATCACTGCCGAGTACGCCGAGATCGTTCTGTGCGTTTCTCTCAGTCGGATCGATGCCGGCGTTCAAGCGCAGCATTTCAGAAGGCACGCTGTTGGAACTGGCGGTCTTCGTCAGCCCGTCGATGCCGGTAAGGAAGGTGGCAATCAGATCGGTGCGCGGGAACACGTCCGGCGCCTTGACGCCGGCACTGCCGAACAGAATTTCCAGCAACTCAGGCAGGGTCGGATTGAACACGTAGGTGGCAAACCGGGCGGCATCATCCTTGGGCTCGGTGCTGTTGAACAGATCCTTGTCCGGCAGGCCGATCACAACTTCATTTACCAACGGCGAGCCCAGGCGCGAAACCTGATTCCAGGCGCCGCCTTCAAGCGCGGAGCCGGTATTGGTCATCGGGCTGGCGCTGGTGAGCTGCTGCGGCTGCGGGTTCAGCACACGGGCCTGGCGCAAGCTGGCCGTGGTCCAGCCGCCGATGATCGGGCTGGCAGTGTTGGTGAGACAGCTGGTCGGCACTTCCAGCGCCAGCGAGGTCACGTTCTTGTCAGCAATCGTGTTCTGTTCGAGGCTGCGCGCATCCTGACCCTGCGGACCCAGTTCCTCCACCGGTACCGCGATGTTGACCAGGTCGAAGGTCTCGCCGAGATTGACAACAAAGCCTTCACGACGCTGACCGACGAACACGCGGGCATCGCCGCTGCACCCCGGAACGCTCACGGTGTGAACGAAGCTGTTGGCGTAGCTGTCGTAGTCGGCAATCGACTTGTTGCCGATATTGTCGATCGGCTTGCCGAAACTGCGAGTGCCGCCGGCACCCATCACCGGCATGCTGACACCGGTGCGACGGTCACCGCGCACCACATCAACGGTGTAGCTCTCGACCACGTTCTGCGCGGCGCTGTTGCCGGCGCTGATCGGGCCGATGTTGGCCAATGGCACGGGCACCATGACACCTCCGGCGTTCACAGCCAGACCCTTGGTCAGCGTGTTGAACCGGAACTGGAAGGTGATGTCTTCAACGCCATCACCGGTGTTGTCGATATGGATCTCGTACAGCGCGTTGGAATCCAGAGCGAAGTAGTTCGGGCCGCCATAGGCATCCTGCAATGGCAGATAGTTGGCGATCAACGTGATCGTGTTTTCCTTGCCCGGCTCGTAGCTGCGGAACAGGTAGAAGTCGGTGCCATCCACCTTGGGCGCGGTGGTGATGAACGGCGCTTCGCGGTGGCTTGAAGCCTGTACCAGGCCGGCACCGAGACTGCAGGCCGTCGCCGCACAGGCAGCAACGATGGTTTTAAGTTTGAACATGTGCACGCTCCCTCCTCAATTGATCCGTAAACCTCGGATATGTCTGGCTTACGCAGCAGCGTCGCCGATGGATGCAGGGCCGAGCGTCAATCGGTGCACCCGCGCTGAAGCCCGTTAGAATGCGGCCCTGAAAAACCCGACCCCACAGATCAAAGGAAGCCCACGCCATGGCCCACAACGACCCGATCGTCATCACCGGTATTGCACGCACCCCCATGGGCGGCTTGCAGGGCATGCTCTCCGGCTTCTCCGCCAGCCAGCTTGGCGCGGCGGCGATCAAGGCCGCCGTCGAGCGCTCGGGTCTGCAGCCGGCGGATGTGCAGGAAGTCATCATGGGCAACTGCCTGCCGGCCGGTCAGGGCCAGGCCCCGGCGCGTCAGGCCGCACGCGGTGCCGGCCTGCCGGATGCCAGCGGCGCCCTGACCATCAACAAGATGTGCGGCTCCGGGCTCAAGGCGGTGATGCTGGCCAATGATCTGATTACCGCGGGCAGTGCGCAGATAATTGTCGCGGGCGGCATGGAGAGCATGACCAACGCCCCGTATCTGCTGCCCAAGGCGCGTGGCGGCTATCGCTTCGGTCATGGCGAGATACTCGATCACACCGCGCTCGACGGCCTCGAGGACGCCTACGAGAAACGTACGCCGATGGGAGTCTTCGCCGAGCGCACCGTCGAGCGATACGGCTTTACCCGCGCTGATCAGGACGCGTACGCGATCGAATCGCTGGCGCGCGCCAAGAAGGCCAATGAAGACGGCAGCTTTGCCTTTGAAACCGTGGCGCTGGAGGTCAGCACCCGCAACGGTGTGGAGACCCTGGACAAGGACGAGCAGCCTGCCAAGGGCAAGCCGGAAAAGATCCCTGGGCTCAAGCCGGCGTTCAAGAAGGACGGCACCATTACCGCCGCCAATGCCAGCTCGATCTCCGACGGCGCCGCTGCCCTGGTACTGATGGCCCAGTCAGAGGCCAGCAAGCGCGGCCTCAAGCCGCTGGCGCGGATCGTGGCGCATGCCAGCCACTCGCGCCTGCCGGCCGAGTTCACCATTGCCCCCGTCAATGCCATCCACGACGTGCTGGCCAAGGCCGGCTGGAGCAAGGAGCTAGTCGATCTGTGGGAGATCAACGAGGCCTTTGCGGTGGTCACGATGGCGGCGATGAAGGAGCACGATCTGCCCCACAGCAAGGTCAACATCCACGGCGGTGCCTGCGCGCTCGGTCACCCCATCGGCGCCAGCGGCGCCCGCATCCTCGCCACGCTGATCGGCGCCCTGAAGAAGACCGGCGGCAAGAAGGGCGTGGCGACGCTGTGCATCGGCGGCGGCGAAGCGGTAGCCGTCGCGATCGAGATGCTTTGATGCGCGGGCTCGCGACGGCAAGCTGCCTGCTGACCGCATTATTGCTGGGCGCCTGCTCGCAGGACGACGACGCCCCGCCCTCGCCGCCCGACAACGCTACTGCGCTCTGCGTCAGCGCCGACTGCGGCAGCAAGACCCGCTTGCTGACGATTCCGGATGCCGAGAACATCCTGTTCTCGAAGGAGGGCCGGCTGTTCGTTTCCGGAGGCACCAATGTCTTCGAGATCAGCGTTGGCACGGCGGGCTTCGCTGCGACCCCGCTGTACGATGGCAGCGCCAATTTCACCGGCCTCGCCATCATCGGCAACACACTCTATGCCAACAGCTTTGACGGCCATCTCTATGCCGCATCGCTGACGCGTACGCCACAGTTGCAGCCCATCCACGATCTTGCATTGGGTGCTCCCAACGGCCTGGTGGACGGGCCCGCAGGCGAGCTGTATCTGGTCAATGGACCACTCGCGCCGTCAGCCCTGCCCGATCCCAAGATCGTGCGCCTGCGCCTGGATCCGTCCGATCCCTTTCACGTCATCGAACAGACCGATTGGTTCAGTCAAAACCTGCTCGGCCCCAATGGCATACAGCGGCGCGGCAATCGGCTGTATGTCAGCAATACTGGCCTCGGCGGTCTGGCAGAAATCCGCACCGTCGAGATCAACCCGGATGGCACGCCCGGCGGCAGCCAGCAGCTGTTGAGCTTCATCGGTCTACCCGATGATTTCACGCTGGTGGGAGACCAGCTGCTGGTCGCCAACTTCCTGACCGGAGAGATCGGTTATTACAGCGCCGAAGGTGAACTGCTGGCCAGCAGCGGTGCGTTGAGCTACAGCTCGCCGTCACAGGTGCGCGTCGGCCAGGCGCCTTTGTTCTCGGCTACAGATGTTCTGGTGACCGAGAAGGGCGTGATCGGCGACACCTACTCGCCGATCGGCAACGCGCTGTCAGTGTTCCGCCGCAACCCATGATCCGGGCTCTGTGGGCGGCGGCTGTACCCAGCCGCCGCCTGGCGCACGGAGCAATCCCGCCTGCACAGATCTAACAGGCACAGACCCGCCTAGCGCCATGCTGCCAGCCACGACGCTAAGCGGGCGGACCGATCAGCGTGGCGCCAGTTCCTTGATCAGGTTCTTTGCCTGATAGACCTTGTCCAGCGCCTCGATGATGCCGGCGCTGTGCACCGCGACCATGCGGTTGAGGCGTTCGTCGTAGATGTAGCTGCCGCCGATTGAATGGATATTTCCGTCAAAGGCCAGACCGACCACCTCTCCCTTGCGGTTGATGACCGGGCTGCCCGAGTTGCCACCGGTGATGTCATTGGTGGCGACGAAGTTGAACGGCGTGTCGAGCTTGATGCGTGACTTTGCATCCAGCCAGGTCCGCGGCAGGGCATAGGGATCAAAACCCGTGGCTCGGGCATAAAGCCCCGCAAAGTCGGTCATCGGCGCGATCTGCTTGCCGTTCTCCTTCCAGCCCCTGACCTCGCCGTAGGACAGACGCAGCGTAAACGTCGCGTCGGGGTATACACCGGTGCCCAGCTGCTCGAAACGAATCTTGGCAATGATTGCCGCGTTCTTTTCCTCCACCGCCTCGACCTGCGACTCATAGCGGCTGCGCAACTCACGCGAGACACCGTCCAGGGCTCGGGCCATCACGATGAACGGATCCTTCGACTCGGCTATGGCCTCCATGCCTCCCTCCCAGAGTCGCTCACGTACCGCGACATCGGAAAGCTGGGTGGCACGCACCAGGCGCTCGGCCAGCGCCTCCGGAGACTCGTTCTTCAGCACCAGCTTGACCAAGGGGTCATCGACCCCCAGCGCCTCGCGCAGCTTCGACAGCGACCAGCTCAGCTTCGCGGTTTCGTACTCAGGATAGATCGGGGCTTTCGAGAACAATCGCTGCTTCAGCCGCGGCAGCGCCGCGTCCTGATACTCGGGCAGGCGCTGGTCACTGGGCTTGCTGCGCTCCTCGGCGGCACGCACCAGGTGGCGCGCGATACGGAAGTGCTCGGAGTACAGCGCGCGCTGGCGCTCGATCATCAGGTAGGCCGCCTGCATCTCGCGCCAGGCCTGCTGCGCCTTGGCGATGGACTCCCATGCCGCCGTGCTGCTGGCGGCCTTTCGCAATTGCTCCTCCTCGCTGCGCTTGCGCGCGAACACCTCGGGATCGAGCAGCGCCGACAACTCCCCACGAAAGACCTTGTAGCTGTTCTCGGTAAAGGTCAGGTCCGACTGGGCCTGTCGCGCGGCCTCTTCGCTGGAGCGGCTGTACTGTGCCAGCAGCGCACGGCGCTCGGCGTAGTAAAGCAGGGTGCTGATCAGGTCCACATCGCGCAGGCGCTCCAGCTGAGCCACCGTAAGCTGGCGCTCGGTAGAACCCGGATGTCCGGTGACCATGGTCAGTTCGCCAGGCTTGGCGCCGGCACGGTTGATCTTGAAGTGGTTGCCTACCGATACCGGCTTGCCGTCCTCATAGGCGCGCAGCAGACCCATGTCGAGGTTATAGCGCGGGAAGTTGAAGTTGTCGGGATCGCCGCCGAAGAAGCCGGCGGCGTATTCAGGCGAGAACACCAGGCGCACATCCTGAAACCGATGATAGCGATACAGGTGGTAGCGCCCGCCGCTGTACAAATCCACGACGTCGCAGCGCCGCGTCGCCTGAGCATCGCCGATGCACTCGGACTCGATGCGCTCCTGCTCGGCGTTCTTGGCGTCGTTGAAGGCCTGCCCGGTCAGGCCATCGGTGGCCTTCTCGATCCGCGCACTGACATCCGTGATTTCCTCAAGGCGGTTGAGTTCCTCAGTGGGGCACTGCAGCTCCTGCGTCCGCGACTTGGCGACAAATCCCTTGTTCACATAGTCGGCCTGCGCATTGGACAGCTCCTGCACACAGCCGAGTACGCAGTGCGCATTGGTCAGCACCAGACCATCCTTGGAGACGAAGGACCCGGAGCAACCGCTTGCCAGGCGCACCGAGGACTTCATCGCATGGTCTATCCAGCTGGCGTCCGGCTCGAAGCCATAGTCAGCCTTGAGCGCCGCGCGCGGCAGATTGTCCAGGGTCCACATACCCTCGGCTGCCATTGCCGGCAGCGACATCAGGCCGCAGATTGCGGCGAGCAGTACACGTTTCATGTCGTATATCCCGTTACCAAGTTCAGGGTCGAAGCCTACCGCGGCTGGGACCTGTATTGCAGGGCCTGCCGCCAAAACGCTCGCCGCCGCTGCCCGCCTGCGGCGCTAGGCGTCGCGCGTCTCCATCTGCTTCGAGCGCATCAGCAGATATACCGCGAACCCGGTGGCGACGCCGGGGACGATGCCCAGCAACAGCGCGATCCAGCCCTTGCGGATTCCATGCGCTCGCGCGTCGTGAGCAACCAGGACCGCCAATACGCACCAACACAGAATCGCGTCCAGCGCATAGCCGCTGGCATACGGGTTGACGAAGCCGCCGGCAAACGCGGCGATCAGGCCCGGTTGATCTGCGACATATGCAGGCAACACCACCGCCGCAAAGCAGGCCGCAAACAGCAACGCCAGCAGCCACAGCAAACCACGGTATACGGAGCGGCTCATCGTTGGATTCTCCCGGAAAACTCGCTGCACTTTAGCCCGGTACGATTCGCGCGTTAAGCCTGCCAGAAGCACTGAGGTCACCACGCACGCTGATAAACATCGACGTACCGGATTTTCAACAGGCTGATGCTGAGCTGATCGCTTAGAGGCCTAGGCGGCGGTCGTGACAATCCGTATCTCGGACTTGAGCGTCCGGTGCACCGGACAGCGGTCCGCGATCTCCATCAACTTCTGCCGTTGCTCATCACTCAAGGGGCCGATCAGTTCGATGCTGCGCTCGATCTCGTCCACCTTGCCTTCCCTGGTCGCGCATTCCGCGCAGTCCTGAGCATGGATCTTGCGGTGGCGTAAACGCACGTCGACCCGCTCCAGCGGCAACTTCTTCATGTCGGCGTACATGCGTAGGGTCATGCTGGTGCAGCTGCCCAGTGCCGCCAGCAGATAGTCGTACGGGTTGGGGCCGGCATCGGCACCGCCGACATCTTCCGGCTCATCGGCAACGTACAGATGGCGCCCCAAGCGGACATGCTGGATGTACTTGCCGGTGCCGGCATCGGTCACCTGCACCTCGCCTTGGGGGCGTACGGTTGGGGGGTCAAATGGCATTGCATACTCCTTGCGCGGCATTGAACGTGGAACTCGAAAAGCTGAAGGCATCCATGCCCAGCACACCTTCGCTGACCTCGTCGTACAGCACGCCCATGGTAGACCCGACCGCAGCCCCCAGCGCGACAAACAACGGCAGCAGGTGCTCCTCCGTGGGATGCGCGCGCTCAGCGTGAGGTGCCAGCCGCCGGTATTGCAGCAGCGCATCGATATCGCCCTGCTGCATTCTTGCGCGCATCCAATGGCGGAACTCCCGTACGTGCGCCGGCTCGCCGTCGCGGTACAGACCCTCGAAGTACTCGCGCAGGTTGTGAACAAAACCGCCACTGCCCAGGACCAGCACACCCTGCTCGCGCAGACCCGCCAGTGCCAGGCCCAGCCGATAGTGATGCGCCGGTCCCGCTGCGGGCTGCACGGCCAGCGGCACGACCGGCACGTCGCCGCGCGGGAACAGATGGCGCAGCACTACCCAGACGCCATGGTCGAGGCCACGCGTGGCGTCCGCAGCCGCGTCGAAGCCGGCGTCTCGCAACCGCACCACCAGGGTCTCGGCAAGGTCCGGATCGCCGGTCGCGGGGTAGCGCACCTGATAGAGCGGCTCGGGAAAGCCGCCAAAGTCATGCACGGTCTCCGGATGCAGCGCCGAGCCCACTGCCGGGCTGCGCGTGAGCCAGTGCGCGGATGCCACCACGACCGCGCGTGGTCGGCGCAGCCCCGCCCCGATACGATCCCAGGCGTCGGTTGCCGAGTTCTTCTCAACCGCCAACATCGGCGATCCATGCGAGATAAACAGGGCGGGTTGGGCTTCTGCAGGTCTATCCATGCCAACCAGTATTGGGCCGCTACCCCGGGCTTTAAAGCGGCGTGATTGCCGCCGCGACCGATGGCGCGGACAGCTGCCCCTTGAGAAGGGAGCGCCGCATCCTTACAATGCGCCCCCTTACCCCTGCCCTTTTTGCGGCGGATTGTCGCGTGCGCCGGGGTTTTGATGGCTGGTAGGGCCGGATTGAGGCCTGAAAACAGGTTTGACTTGGGAGACTTAGCATCGCTGCAGAACGTGATGACCGACGCAACCACCAGATAACGGTGCCCCGCGTGCGAGTGATTGATGCCGACGGCGAGCAGGTCGGCGTAATGCTGACACGCGATGCCATCGCCAAGGCCGAGGAAAATGGCCTGGACTTGGTTGAAGTCTCGCCGAACGCTGATCCGCCGGTCTGCAAGATCATGGATTACGGCAAGTACCTTTACCAAAAGGACAAGGCCGCCCATGCCGCGAAGAAGAAGCAGAAGCAGATCCAGGTCAAGGAGATCAAGTTCCGCCCTGGCACCGAGGACGGCGATTTCCAGCACAAGGTGCGCCAGATCAAGGGCTTCTTTGAGGAAGGCGACAAGGTAAAGATTGTGGTGCGCTTCCGCGGTCGCGAGATGGCGCATCAGGAGCTGGGCATGCTGGTCATTGAACGCCTGAAGGGCGAACTCAACGAACTGGCTGTCATCGAACAGTTCCCGCGTATGGAAGGGCGTCAGTCGGTGATGGTGATGTCCCCGAAGACGCGGCCCGTCGCTTAAAGGTTTTGCTGCAAACAGACGTTCGGGAGAGGATTTCGAACGTTTGCATCAGAAGGAAGTCCCGCCGCTTCGCGACGGGCCCGGTCAGCTCCCTCGGCAGGGATGTGAAACCGGC
>JBFJJW010000078.1:0-13804 GCA_041612095.1 Solimonas sp.
CTCGCGCACCATCAGGAGAATTTCCTCTACACGCACTTCGAGGACATCTGCGAGATCATGAAGGCCTACGACGTCAGCTTCTCGCTGGGCGATGGCCTGCGTCCGGGTTGCATTGCGGATGCCAATGACGACGCCCAGTTCGGTGAGCTGCATACGCTGGGCGAGCTGACGCAGGTCGCCTGGAAGCACGACGTACAGGTGATGATCGAAGGCCCCGGCCATGTGCCGATGCAGCTGATCAAGGAGAACATGGACGCGCAGCTCAAGCATTGCTTTGAAGCGCCGTTCTACACCCTGGGGCCGCTGACCACCGATATCGCTCCCGGCTATGACCACATCACCAGCGGCATCGGTGCTGCGCAGATCGGCTGGTATGGCTGCGCGATGCTGTGCTACGTCACGCCCAAGGAACATCTGGGCCTGCCGGACAAGGATGATGTGCGTGAAGGCATCATCACCTACAAGATCGCGGCGCATGCGGCCGATCTAGCCAAGGGCCACCCGGGTGCGCAGGTGCGCGACAACGCGCTGTCCAAGGCGCGCTTCGAGTTCCGCTGGGAGGACCAGTTCAATCTCGGCCTGGATCCGGAAAAGGCCAAGGAATTCCATGACGAGACGCTGCCGCAGGAGGGCGCCAAGCTCGCACACTTCTGCAGCATGTGTGGCCCGCACTTCTGCTCGATGAAGATCACCCAGGACGTGCGCGACTACGCCGCCAGAATCGGCGCCGATGAGCAGGCAGCGCTGGCCGAAGGCATGGCCGAGAAGTCGGCCGAGTTCAAGCGCAGCGGCGCCGAGGTCTACCAGAAGCGCTGACGTAGCGCGCAACCGCGTAGCGCAGCGGAAGGCGGAATCCGTGCATGTGCGGCCCGCAGGCGGCGCGTTGGGTGCCGTTCGTCGCCTGTAATAAAAATAGTCCCCGCAAAGCCGGGCAACACTGCTAACTTCGCGCGCTTCATAAAACCTTCATGCAAGGGACATACGCGCGCAATGAAACTGTGTTGGTCCGCCGGCAGCGCCTGCGTCAACGGCCTGCACCTGCAGTGGGAACAGGCTGGTCCACAACGCGGTGAGCCGCTGCTGCTGGTCATGGGTCTGGGCGGGCAACTGATTCACTGGCCGGAGGCGCTGTGCGAGCGCCTAGCGGCACAGGGCTTTCGCGTGATTCGCTTTGATAACCGCGACGCCGGCCTTTCCGCCGATGGTGATCGCGGCCTGCCCACGCGCATACCGCAGGATTGGCTGCGTAGCCGGTTCGGCCTGCCGGCAGCGGCGAACTACACGCTGCATGACATGGCGCGTGATGCCGGCGCGCTGCTGGATACGCTGGGCATCGCCAAGGCTCACATTGTGGGCGTATCGATGGGCGGCATGATCAGTCAGATTCTGGCGGCCACCCAGCCAGGGCGCGTGCGTAGCCTGACCTCGATCATGTCCACCACCAATCATCCCCGTCTGCCGCAGGCGCGCCTGGACGTGCTGTTGCGCATGGCGGGCGTGGGGCCGCGACCGAAGACCCGCGAGGAGGTGATTCGCTATTCCACGGCGATGCTGCGTCGGGTCGGCAGCCCCGACTATCCCACGCCCACCGAAGTGCGCCGACAACTGGTTGGGCGCGCATACGACCGTGCGTTTCGGCCCAGAGGATTGGCGCGGCAGACGCATGCGATCCTGGCCACCGGCAGCTTCGAGGCCTTGCTGCCGCAGATTGCGGCGCCTACGCAGGTGATCCACGGCTTGGCCGACCCGCTGCTACGACCGGCCTGCGGTCGCCGCAGCGCGCAGCTGATCCGCAATGCCAGGCTCGAACTGATTCCGGGCATGGGCCATGACTTCGCGCCCGCGCTGATGCCGCATTGGTCCGCGTTGATTGCGGCCAACGCCGCCCGCGCCTGAGGTGCGGTCACACCCCGGAGCCTGAAAGCCGCTAGGCTGCGGGCAGCAACTCCCGGAGCCTCTCATGCAAGCTGTCGTCATCACCGGTGTTTCTACCGGCATCGGTCGCGCTACCGCCATGCTGTTGGCGCAACGGGGATTCCATGTATTCGGCAGCGTGCGCAAGGCTGCGGACGCCGCGTCTCTACAGGCCGAACTCGGCAACGCCTTCACGGCGCTGGTGTTTGATGTCACCGACGAGGCGGCGGTACGTGCCGCTGTGCCGGCGGTGCGCGCGGCATTGCAGGGGCGGCGCCTCGCGGGGTTGGTCAACAATGCGGGAATCGCCGTGGGCGGGCCGCTCACCGATCTGCCCGTGGCCGAGTATCGACATCAGATGGAGGTGAATCTGGTCGGGCCGATGATCGTGACCCAGGCGTTCCTGCCGCTATTGGGGACCGACCCCTCGCTGGCCGGCGCACCGGGCCGTATCGTCAACATCACATCTGTAGCCGGCAAGCTGGGTGCGCCCTTCGTGGGGCCGTATGCCGCGTCCAAGCATGGGCTTGAAGGGCTCTCAGAGAGCCTGCGCCGCGAGCTGATGTTCTATGGCGTGGACGTGATCATGGTGGCGCCGGGCCATGTCGCCACGCCGATCTGGGACAAGGCTGAGGAGGTCGACCCCGCGCCCTACGAACACCTGGCGATCTTCCCGGCGCTGAAGAAGTTTCTGGATTTCTTTGTGGCGGAAGGCAAAAAGGGCTATGCGCCCGAGCGTGTGGCCGGGGTGATCCATCATGCGCTGACGACGCCGCGTCCCAAGGCGCGGTATCCGGTGGTGCCCGGGCACTTCAAGAACTGGACCTTGCCGCGACTGCTGCCTGTGCGCTGGGTAGACAAGCTGCTGGCGGCGCAACTCGGCCTGAACCGCAAGTGAACAGCTGCCTGCGCGGCTTGCTCCGCGCGGCCGCAGCAGGTAAAAAGACCGCCCTATTACTGGCCTAGCCGCTGCTGCGGCGTGATTTTCTCGGCGCTTTCGTGCCCACTGGCCAGCCCTCTTGTCCACGCGAGTCTGCGTCTCAGCGTGGCGATGTTCCGCAGTCCCTGAATGGAGGATGCGATGCTCGAAGAATTCGAAATCCTAGGCAATCCGTTGCTGCACTGGCTGACCGCGCTGGGTATCGCGTTGGCAATCAACGTGGTGGTGGGCCTGGTGAAGTGGCTGGTGATCCACCGCTTGGCCAAGTTTGCACAGAAGTCCAGCACGGCGCTGGACGACGCGGCGATCGAGGTTGCGCGGCGCACGCGCCAGTTCCTGATCTTTGGCGTGACCCTGTTTGTTGGCAGCCAGTACCTGGAGCTGCCGGAGCGTGCGGAAACGGTGATCAAAACCGTCGCCACGATCGCAGCGTTCCTGCAGATCGGCCTCTGGTGCGTGGCCGGGCTGGACTTCTGGCTCAACCGCTACCGCAAGCGGGCCCTGGAAGTGGATGCTGCCGCTGCGACCAGTCTGGCGGCGCTGAGCTTCATCGGGCGGGTGCTGCTGTGGGCGTTCGTGCTGTTGCTGGCACTGGATAATCTGGGTGTCGATGTCACCGCGCTGGTCGCGGGGCTCGGTGTAGGTGGTATTGCGGTCGCCTTGGCGGTGCAGAACGTGCTGGGCGATCTGTTCGCCTCGCTGTCCATCGTCATGGACAAGCCCTTCGTCATCGGTGATTTCGTGGTGGTGGACGACTTTGCCGGCACGGTCGAGCATGTCGGCCTCAAGACCACGCGCATCCGCAGCATCAGCGGTGAGCAGCTGGTGTTCTCCAACAGCGATCTGCTCGGTGCGCGCCTGCACAACTACAAGCGCATGAACGAGCGCCGCATCGTCTTCAGTTTCGGTGTGCTCTACCAGACCACTGCGGATCAGCTCGAACAGATTCCCGATATGGTTCGCGGCATCATCGAAAAGCAGGAACTGGCGCGGCTGGACCGCGTGCACTTCGCCAAGTTTGGTGACTCTTCCTTGGACTACGAGGTTGTGTACTGGATGAAGGTGCCCGACTACGCCAAGTACATGGACACCCAGCAGGCGATCAACATCGCCCTGTTTCGCGCGTTTGCCGAGGCCAAGATCGGCTTTGCTTACCCAACGCGCTCGCTGTTTGTGGAAAACCCGATACGCGTGGAAACGACGGCCGCCAAGACCGCATAAGCAAGGGCCGCAGTGGTGGATCAGGCGTCGCCAGCCTAGTCTGGCGACGCCTTTTTAATTGGGGGAGCGTTTCATGATCGTGACACCGCTATACGCCGGCCTGCTGGCGATTCTGTATCTGGCACTGAGCTACCGCGTCGTGCAGCAACGCGGCCACGGTGTCAGCCTGGGTGATGGTGGCGACGCCGCGCTGCTGCGCCGCATCCGCGGCCACGGCAACTTCAGCGAGTACGTGCCGCTGATCCTGCTGATGATGGCGTTGCTGGAAGTCGGTGGCGCGACCTCCATCTACCTGCTGCACGGCCTGGGTATCGCGCTGTTCGTGGCGCGCGTGTTGCACGGTGTGGCGCTGTCGTACACCGAAAGCTGGAAGTTCGGCCGTTTCTACGGCACCTTGCTGACCTTCATCCTGTTGCTGGTCTGCGGCCTGCTGTGCATCTGGCGCGGACTGATGGGACTGACGCTCTAGCCGCTGCGGAGCCGCACCGAGCACATGAGCGAAACGCCACAGGACGCCTATCAACTGCAGGCGTTGGCCGCACGCACTGCGGCAGCGCTGGCAATGGGCGGCGAGGACAAGATCGCGCGGCAGCATGCCAAGGGGCGGCTGACCGCGCGTGAGCGCATTGACGTGCTGCTGGATGCCGGGAGTTTCGAGGAACTGGGCCTGCTGGCGCACAGCGATCTGCCGGAGGCCGCGGACAAGACACCGGCCGATGGCAAGATTTGCGGCTACGGTGCCATCGACGGGCGCGCGGTGTTCGTCGGCGCCGACGACGTCACCGTGATGGCGGGGGCCGGAGGTCGTGTGGGGGTCGGCAAGCTGCTCAAGCACATGGCCTATGCGATGCAGAAGGGCTATCCCTGCATTCAGCTCGGTGATGCCGGGGGTGCGCGGGTGCCGGACATCATGGGTTCGGTGGGCATGATGAGCATGGTCTACCCGATCGAACACCAGCCGCCGCGTGACCGGCGCGCGCCACTGATCACCGTGATCATGGGCGAGTGCTTTGGCGGTTCCACCTGGACTGCCTCGCTGTCGGATGTGGTGATTCAGGTCAAAGGCACCGCCATGTGTGTCGGCGGCCCGTCGATACTGGAGATCGCCACCGGAGAGAAGGCGAGTGCCGAGGAGTTGGGCGGTTGGGCCTTGCATGCGCGGCAAACCGGGCAGGTTGACCTGTTTGCCGACACCGATGCCGCAGCCTTGTCGCTGGCGCGGCGTGCCCTGGGTTATCTGCCCCAGCATGCGGGCCAGCTGCCACCGCGCCAGGCTGCGGTTGATGTCGCCGCGCAGCGTCTGGAATCGGTCCTTGACCAGGTGCCGGAAGATCCGCGCCAGGTCTATGACATGCATGGCCTGCTCAATGCGGTCTGCGACGCTGACAGCGTGCTGGAGCTCAAGCCCTACTACGACGCCAGCCTGATCACGGCGCTGGCCAGGATAGATGGCCGCGTCGTCGGCGTACTGGCCAACAATCCCAAGGTAACCGCGGGCGCCATGGGGCCGGGCGCCTGCGAGAAAGCCACCAGCTTCATCTGCCTCTGCGACAGCTACCACATCCCGCTGGTGTTCCTGCACGACACGCCGGGCTTCTTCGTCGGCAGGCGTGCGGAAGAAGCGCAGATGCCGCTGAAGATCATGAGCATGATCGAGGCGCTGCATCAGAGCACGGTGCCGCGCATCAGCGTGATTGTGCGCAAGTCCTACGGCATGGCCCACTGCAACATGGCCGGTGGCAACATGGGTTCGGATCTGGTGCTGGCCTGGCCGACCGCTGATATCTCGTTCATGGCGCCGGCAGTGGCGGTCAATGTCGTGCACGGCCGCAAGCTCGCGGCGATGCCTGACCCGGCAGCCGCCCGGCAGGCGTTGATGGACGAGTTGGCGCGCGCCAACGCGCCGTGGGAGGCGGCGGGACGCAACTACATCGATCGCGTCATCGATCCGCGCGACACCCGGATCGAACTGATCCGTGGCCTGGAACGCGCCTGCGGTGCTGACGGCGAGGCTGGCCGCAGTCAGCGCAAGCTGGCCAACTGGCCGCGCATGGCCTGAACACAGCTACATGATCGAGAAGCCGTACTCCGCTGCCTGCGAGCGCAACCGCGAGCCGATACTCGCCGTGCTGCGGCAGCATTTTGCCGATCGCCATCAGGTGCTGGAGATCGGCAGCGGTACCGGGCAGCACGCGGTGCATTTCGCCGCCGCACTGCCGCAGCTGCAATGGCAGACCTCGGACCGACCGGACTACCACGCGGGCATCGGTGCGTGGCTGCGCGAGGCGGCCCTGCCCAACCTGCGGCCGCCGCTGGCACTGGATGTGGGTGGCACGTGGCCGCAGGCATGCTTCGACGCGGTGTACAGCGCCAATACCCTGCACATCATGGCGTGGTCTGAAGTGCAGCTGCTGTTCGCGCGGCTGCCGCTGGTGATGACGGCCGATGCCAAGCTGGTCGTGTACGGCCCCTTCAACTATGGCGGGCGCTACAGCAGCGAAAGCAACGCGGAGTTCGACCGCAGCCTGCGCACCTCCGCGCCGCATATGGGTATTCGTGATTTCGAGGCGGTCGATGCGCTGGCGCATGCGGCCGGACTGCACCTGCTGGATGACGTTGCGATGCCGGCCAACAACCGCTGCCTGATCTGGCAGCGAACACCTCGCTGAGCGGGTGTGGCTCGCGCCTGTGCGCAGCTTCCGACCGTGCCGGCACGGGTCTGAAGTCCGGCGCATGCTGCGCAGCGGTGAGGCGCGCCCGGCGCCGAGACCCTCGCGCCCAGCGTGTGAGTCGGCGCGTGTCTGGCGATAGTATGCGTCAGTATGCGTCGAGGGCGGATGAGGAGCGTGCAGATGAAGGAGGCCAGTGAGGTACTGGAGTATTGGTTCGGTACCGGGACCGATGACGCGCAGATTGCCCAGCAGCAGTCGGCGCGTTGGTGGGGCAAGGAGCCGGGAACGGATGACGCCATCCGCGAACGCTTCGGCAGTCTGCGTGAGGCCGCGATCGCCGGTGAGCGCGACCAATGGCTGACCCGTCCGCAAGGGCGCCTGGCGCTGATCCTGCTGGTGGATCAGTTCTCGCGCAATCTCTTTCGCGATGATGCGCGAGCCTTCGCCGAGGACGCGCGCGCCTTGCATTGGTGCGTGGCCGGCATTGCGCTCGGCGCCGACCGGGCGTTACGGCCGATACAGCGCGTGTTCTTCTATCTGCCGCTTGAGCATTCCGAATCCCTGGCCGATCAGCAGCGCAGCGTCGCGCTGTACGAGGGCTTGGTGGCGGAGGTACCCGAACCGCAGCGGCTGCCGTTTGCGAACTTCGCGGATTTTGCGCGGCGGCATCGTGACATTATCGTGCGATTTGGACGCTTTCCGCACCGCAACGCCGTGCTGAACCGAAGTTCAACGCCCGAGGAACGGGCGTTTCTGCAACAACCCGGCTCGTCCTTCTGACGGCGCAGGGGCTCGGCGGTCCGCGTGCGCGGGCCGTCTGTCGATCGGTCTGGTGCAGAATCTGCGCGATGGCTTGGCGCCAGGCCGATGAGTACGCGCCACCCTTGAGATGACACATGGAACAGGCGCAAGCCGCAGCACGTAAACGCTGGCAACGATGGGCGCTGATTGGCCTGCTCATCACCGTGCTCGGATTCGCGGGGCTGAGGCTGGCGGCTGGCGTACTTCGTGGCCAGGTACAGGCGGCGCTGGGTCCTGAGGCCGAGGTCGGCAGCATCGCGCTGGGTTTCACCGGCGTGGTGCTTGAAGATCTGCGGCTGCGCGCGCCGCAGGACTGGCCGGCTGCTGACGCCCTGCGCGCGCAGCGCGTCTATCTGCGTCCGGACCTGCGGTCGGTATGGTCCGGCGACGGATACCGGGTGGCGGCGATCGCGGTAGAGGGCGCCTATGTATCGGTGCTGCGGACTGCGCAGGGACGTGTGCGCCTGTTGCCCAGCCTGCTGGAGCGCCCGGCCTCTGACGCGCAGGGCACCACCGTGCCCAGTGTCATCATCGGCGCGATCCATTTCGAGGATGCCGAGCTTGAGTTCTTTGATGCCAGCGTGCGCCGTCCGGCGCATCGGCTGGTGCTGACCGGACTGCAGGCAGACCTCGGCGAGCTGAGAATTCCTGCCCTCGACAACGAGACTGCGCTGCATGTCCGGGGTCTAGTGCCCTCAGCCCGCAAGGGCGGAGCCGACGGTCGGCTGGAGGTCGACGGCTGGATGCGGTTTGCGAGCCGCGAATCCGACATCGCGCTGAAGCTGCGCGACGTCGATCTGAAGATGCTGGAGCCGTATCTGATACAGGCGTCGGAGAGCGGGGTCAGGCAGGGCACGCTGGATCTGACGCTGAACTCCAAGGTCAGCGGGCGCCGGCTCACGGCGCCGGGCCAGCTGGTGCTGGCCGATCTGGTGCTGGCGCCCACCGGAGGCCTGCGCGCCACCTTCATGGGCATGCCGCGCAGCGCCGTGATACAGACGCTGAAGAATCGCGATCGGCGCATTGAACTGAACTTCACGCTTGAGGGCGATCTCGACAACCCCCAGTTCTCGCTCAATGAGGTGCTGTCGGTGCGCGTCGCGGTCGGGGTCGCGCGCACCCTCGGCTTGAGCCTGGAAGGCGTAGTCCGCGGTATCGGCAGCTTCGGCGGTGCCAGTCTCGAAGCCACGGGCAATGCGGTAAAGGGTTTGGGCAACTGGATCACGGGCAAGGATGAGCAAGACGACGAAGCCAAGGACGAATAGCGCTAGCGACGAAGTCTGTCCCTGCGGCGGTGCCACCTATGCGAGCTGCTGTGCCGTATACCATCTCGGCGTGCCGGCTCCGACCGCCGAGGCCTTGATGCGCTCGCGCTACAGCGCGTACGCGCTGCGGCTCGGCAGCTATCTGCTGGAGACCTGGCATGCGGACACCCGGCCGACCGAGCTGACTCTCGACATCGGAACGCGATGGCTGGGCCTGAAGGTGCTCGACCACGCGGTGCTGACCGGCGAGCGCGCCGAGGTCGAGTTCGTCGCGCGCTATCGTGACGGCGGGGCCAGCGCCGTGCGGCTGCAGGAGCGCAGCCGATTCCAGCGCGTAGATGGCCGCTGGTACTACGTGGACGGCAGTTTTCCGCAGGCATAATGGGGCGTCCCGCTCACCGATCGATAGCTGATGTCTGACGCCCTGCGCTGCGAGATCATTCCCGTCACCCCGTTTCAGCAGAACTGCTCACTGGTCTGGGACGTGACCACCCGCCGCGGGGCCTTGATCGACGCCGGTGGCGACATCGAGCGCCTGTTGCAGCGGGTGCAGCATCATGGCGTTGTGCTGGAGAAGCTGCTGGTGACCCACGGGCATCTCGATCACGCCAGCGGCGTCTGTGAGCTGGCGGAGCGCCTGCAGTTGCCGATCGAAGGCCCGCATGCGGATGACCGCTTCTGGATAGAGGGCTTGCCCGAGGCCGCGGCCCGCTACGGCTTTCCGCCGGCGCGCAGTTTCGAGCCCAGCCGCTGGCTGGTGCATGGCGATGTGGTCACGGTTGGCACGCTGCGTCTGGAGGTACTGCACTGTCCCGGCCACACCCCGGGCCATGTCGTCTTTCATGAGCCGGCGGCGCAGCTGGCATTCGTGGGGGATGTGCTGTTTGCCGGTTCCATCGGCAGGACCGATTTCCCGCGCGGCAATCACACCGACCTGGTGCGCTCCATCCGCGAACGGCTGTTCCCACTGGGCGACGCGGTCCGCTTTGTGCCGGGCCACGGGCCGATGTCCAGTTTCGGCGTCGAGCGCCAGAGCAATCCATTTGTAGCCGATCGCAGCTACCGCTGAGCGCCGTGTCGCAGGGCTGCCTTGGCCCGTTCATTGCGTGTCCATCTTCGAGGATTAGCCTCGTCCTGATCCGCAGGAGGCGAAGATGAATACACAGTTGGTGCTGCATACCTTGTCGGCCTCGCAGTCCAGCGAGAAGGTTCGTTGGGCCCTGGACGTCGCCGGGCTGGCCTATACCGAACATCGGCTGACGCCGTTCCTGCACCTGCCGCGCAGCTTCCTGGCTTCCGGCAGCATCGGCGCCAGCCTGCCGTTGCTGGAGGGCGACGGTGAGAGCGTGGTCGACAGCACCCGCATCTTCGAGTGGCTGGCCGTGCACCGCGCGCCTTTCACGCTGATTCCGCGCGAGCCGCAGGCGCGTGAGGCGGTCATGAATGCCGAGTCCCGTTTTGACCATCTGGCCCAGCACGTACTGCGCTGCGTGTATGCGCAGCTGATGCAAACGCCGGCGATGGTGCTGCGGCTGTGGACCGTCGATGCCGGCCTGACGGAATCGCTGGCGTTGCGGGCGGCGTATCCGGCGCTGATTCGCGTGTTCGCGGGCGGGCTGAACCTGCGGCCGCAAGCAGTTGCACATTCACGGAAGATGATCGCGCGCGGCATTGCGGAACTGGATGCTGCCGCCGGCGAGCGCCGGCGCTACCTGGTGGGCCAGCGCCTCAGCGTGGCCGACATCACCGCAGCGGCCATGCTGGCGCCGCTGGCCTGCCCGGACGAGCATCCGGTGTACGCGCGTGCCGACTACCGCGCCGCCGTTGCGCCGCTGCTCAAGGACTGCAGCGGGCACCGCGGACTGGACTGGGTGCGCGGGCTTTACCGGCGCCACCGCTGCGCGGAGCTGGGGCAAACGGTGCCGGAGCGGCGGTCCGCCAGGCGACGGCTGCGCGCGACGGCCTGAACTAGGACTTGCGCGGCTTGTGCTTGCCGACCGGGCGGCCCAAGGTCTTGCCGCCACGTTCAAACGACTTGCCGGCACCCTTTGCCTTGGGCTTGCCGGGGGCGTGCGGCGGCCGCGGACGTGACGGCCGTTCCGGCGCAGGCGCAAATTCGCCACTGGCGTTCAGCGGCTGCATGTTGATCTGGCGGCCGGCGATCCACACCTTCTGCATGTGCTGCAGGATCTTGCGCGGCATGCCCTCGGGTAGATCCACCAGCGTGTGGTCGTCCTCTATGCGCACACGGCCGATGTACTCGCTTTCCAGTCCCGCTTCGTTGGCAATGGCGCCGACGATGTTGCCCGGCTTGACGCCATGTTGCAGGCCGACGTCCAGGCGGTAGGTCTCCATGCCGGCATCGGGCTTGTCGCGCACCGGGCGTGCGCGCGGCGCCGCGGCAGCACGACTGGGCGCAGGCTCGGGCTCGCTGGCGAACGGCGTTCGTGCCACGGGACGCTCGCGTCGCGGGGGCGCGGCGTCGAAGTCGCGACGCGGGCCATCGCTGAAGGTCTTGCGTGAGGCCGGCACCGGCACCATGGGTTCGGGTGCCGGTACCGGTTGACGCAGCGGTGTATCGCCTTGAGCCATGCGTGCCAGGGCCGCCGCAATATCAACCGCGGTCACGCCGTGCTCGCGCTCGTATTCGGTAATGACTTCGCGGTAGCTGTCGAGGCCGCCCGCAGCCAGCGTCTCGCCTATCGACAGCTTGAAGCGGGCCACACGCTGATCGTTTACGGCCTCCATCGTCGGCAGCGCCATCGGCTTGACCGGCTGGCGGGTGGCGCGCTCGATCGCCTTGAGCAAGTGCCGCTCGCGCGGCATCACGAACAGGATGGCCTCGCCGCTGCGGCCGGCGCGGCCGGTGCGGCCTATGCGATGCACGTAGCTCTCGGTATCGGTCGGGATGTCGTAGTTGACGACATGGCTGATGCGTTCGACGTCGAGGCCGCGCGCGGCGACATCAGTGGCGACGATGATGTCGACGCTGCCGGACTTCAGACGAGCAACGGTGCGCTCGCGATCACGTTGTGCGATGTCTCCATGCAAGGGCGCGGCCGAGTAGCCGCGTGCCGACAGCTTCTCGGCGAGCTCGGCGGCTGCGAGCTTGGTGCGTGAGAACACCAGCATCGCGTCAAAGGTCTCGGCTTCGAGGATGCGCGTCAGCGCGTCGAGCTTCGATAGCCCGCTGACCAGCCAGTAGCGCTGGCTGATATTGGCGCCGGTCGTGGTTTTCGACGCGATCGTGATCTCGGCGGGATTCTTCAGGTAGGTCTGGGCAATGCGGCGGATCGCAGGCGGCATCGTCGCCGAGAACAGCGCAACCTGCCGCTGCTCCGGCAGCTGCTGCAGGATCCACTCGACATCGTCGATGAAGCCCATGCGCAGCATCTCGTCGGCCTCGTCAAGCACCAGGTGGCGCAGGCTGTCGAGCTTAAGGGTGCCGCGCTTGAGGTGATCGACCACGCGGCCGGGGGTGCCCACGATCACATGCACGCCACGGCGCAAGGCGCGCAGCTGGGGGTCGTAGCTCTGGCCGCCGTAGATCGGCAGCACCACGAAATTCGGCAGGCCGGCGGCGTACTTCTGGAACGCCTCGGCCACCTGCAACGCCAGCTCGCGCGTAGGCGCCAGCACCAGCGCCTGCGGGCGCGCCAGACCCAGATTCAACTGGCTCAGGATCGGCAGCGAGAACGCGGCGGTCTTGCCGGTGCCGGTCTGGGCCTGACCCAGCAGGTCGCGGCCGGTCAGCAGCTCGGGAATGGTGGCGGCCTGGATCGGCGACGGCGTTTCGTAGCCAACCGCCTCGATGGCGCGCAGTACGGGCTCGGACAACCCCAGATCACTGAAACGGATGGTGGTGGCTTCGGACATGGGGTGGGAATCTCGGTCTGCAGGGGTGCTGGCGGGGGGCGGATAATCGCCGGACTCGCCGCTTATGGCGCGCACTTTAACGCCGCGCGCGTTTGCTTGCCGGATTTACCGCCAGAATAGGGGCATCCGCCGACCATCGGAGCCGTCGATGAAGCTGCCTCCCGTTGTGCTGTTGTTTGGCTATGCCGGCCTGATTCCCTTCATGCTGGGCCCGCTGTGGCTGAGTCTGGCGCCGGCCAGCGCGCCGCCGTGGCTGGACTTCGTCTGGCACGGCTACGTGGCGATGATCGCCAGTTTCATGGCGGGAACCTTCTGGGGCTTCGCGCTGCCGGCAGTAGAGGGCGCCGAAGGCAAGCAGGGGCTGCTGATCTCTGTGGTCCTGATGCTGCTGGCCTGGGGCGCGCTGGGGCTGCCTTTTCACGCCTCGCTGATCGCCCTGGCGCTGGTGTTCCTGTTGCTGCTGCTTGCGGATTTCTGGCGCGAACGCACGTTGGATACCATCGGCGGGTACTTCATGATGCGCACCACACTGACGGTCGGGGTGCTGATCGCCATCGCCTGGCGCCTGCTGCTCTAGTTTCGCCAGGGCCCGCGCAGCCACAGGCCGGATGCCGGCACAAGCTGTCCGTTCGGACAGCTTGTGCCGGCTGCGCCCCGGTCGCACAGTGATCGCCAGGCCCGGAGGCAGATCGCAGCCGGCGAGCGAGGGCAGCGACATGCGCATCTACATCACCGCCGACGAGGGACAGGCCCATGCGCTGGTGCAGCTGCTGCAGCGCGAAACCCCCTGCGCCGGCAGCTGGTATGTCACCGGCGAGCCCGAGTTCGTCATCCGGGACTACGGCAACGGCTTGCATCACCCTCTGCACCTGTCGCAGGAACGTTGGCTGGTCGTCTGCCGCGAGGAACAGTCAGCCTAAGGCGGCGCTTGCGAGGCTGCCGCCGCTCGGCGGGTTTCGATCAGCGCACCGTGTTTCAGCGTCAGCGTGACCGGTGTCTTCTCGGCGATTTCCAGCAGCCGCGTCCATTGCGCCTCATCCAGTGCCGCGCGGGTGCTGAGCTGACGCTCGATGCGGGTTTCCCCTTCGCGGTTCTTGAACAACTGCAGATCGACA
>JBFJJW010000079.1:0-13757 GCA_041612095.1 Solimonas sp.
CATCCACGGCACCCTGGGTTCACCGCCTGCCATCAGCCGGCACGCTTGAGTGCGCGCGCTGCAGCGCTTGCTGAACGGCTGCGCCGGATCGAGAACACCACCCTGCAGTGCCCGGCTCTGCTGCGATTCGGCCGACGACGACGGACTGAAGATCCGATTAGCAAGCTTTTAAGGTTTGCTTAGCAGATTTTTCACTGCGCCCCCGACACCTTGCACCTAGTCTGCCGCACCGGCACTTGAAGCAGGCCTGCCAACATGCCCGAGCGGAAACGGTTTCATTCCAGAAACCCCGTTTCAGAGGCACGGGGGGCCTGCCTAAAGTCCTTTCACTCCAGACCCAAGGAAGGTAGCTGATGAAACATCTGTACATGATTGCGCTCGCCACAGCCGCGCTGACGGCCGGCATTGCGCATGCGGGCGCACCCGCAACCAAGGACCCGCTGATCGAGCGCGGGCGTTATCTGACGCGCATCAGCGGTTGCAACGATTGCCATACGCCGGGCTATGCCCCCAATGATGGCAAGGTCGCGGAATCGCAATGGCTTACTGGAGACACCCTCGGCTGGCAGGGTCCCTGGGGCACCACCTACCCGACCAATCTGCGCCTGTTCATGCCGCAGTTCGACGAGAACGCCTGGGTTGAATACGCACGCCGCTTTCGTCCGCGCCCGCCGATGCCGTGGTTCAACGTCGCCGATATGAGCGATGAGGATCTGCGCGCCTTCTACCGCTATGTGGTGTTTCTCGGCCCTGCCGGGGCGCCCGCGCCGGCATACGTCCCGCCCGGCAGGCAGCCGAACGGCCCGGCCGTGAGGTTTCCGGAGCCGCCGCCGGGCGGTTCCGCGCACTGACGCGCGCCCCCTTCCGGGTTCCAGGTCGCCGCATCCCCTCCTGCGCGGCCACACCGCCCCGCCTGCAACCCGTTTGCCGCTGCGATCACCGCAGCGGCATCTTTTTTTGCGCGGCGCCGGCTGCGCACTGAACCTGCGGCCAGGGTCGCTGCCGGATCCATTCGAGCTTGCCGTTGCGTGGCAGCTTCTTCAGGCGGATCTCGGTCTTGCTGGCCTCGCTGCGGCTGCCGCAGGCCATCGCTGCGAGTATGCGCAGCGGCTTGTTGATACGCGTATAGGCGGCCCCGCAGCCCCGGCAATGCCGATCGAAGCGCGCAGCCACATCCGGGGTGATGCCGGTGTAGATCTGCCCCCCGGCACACTCCAGCATGTAGACGAACCAGATCGGGCTGCCATCCTCCGGCGTTCCCGTGTCCTGGCGCGCGCGCACCCCGCAAGGCTCAGTAAACGCCCAGCAGATCCACTTCGAACAACAGCGTGGCGTTGGGCGGAATCACGCCGCCGGCACCGTAGGCGCCATATCCCAGCTCCGCAGGAATGATCAGCCGGCGGGTGCCCCCAATCCGCATCCCCTGCACCCCTTCATCCCAGCCCTGGATGACTTCGCCGGCGCCCAGCGAGAAGACGAAGGGGTCGCCACGATCCTTGCTGGAGTCGAATTTGGCGGTGGCCTTGCCATCGACATACAGCCAGCCGCTGTAGTGGACGCGGACACGCTTGCCGGCGGTAGCGGCGTGGCCTTCGCCGGTCAGAGTGTCTTCGTACTGCAAACCAGAGTCTGTGGTGATCATCAACGGCGTCCTGTTTCGATTGGAGTGTTATGCGTGGCAGTGAAGGCGTCGTGCGCGAATGCCGGCGCGCGACCTCGCGGTCATTCAGATGCCGGGTAGCGCCTTGCCAGGATTGAGTATGGCGTTGGGGTCCAGTGCCTGCTTGATGGCACGCATCGCAGCCAGCGTGTCCTCGGCCACTTCCCAGCCAACGTAGTCGCGCTTCTCGATGCCGACACCGTGTTCCCCGGAGAGCGTGCCTTCCAGATCCAGCACCAGCCGGAAAACTTCCGCCAGGCAACTGTGCACCGCCTGCATCTGGGCCGGATCCTCCGGGTCCACCAGCAGATTGGTGTGGATGTTGCCGTTGCCGGCATGTCCGAAGTTGACGATGCGGATGTCATGCTTTTGCGACAGCCTTTGCAGGCCGGCAACCAGTTCCGGTATGCGCGTGACCGGCACGCAGACATCCTCGTTGACCTTCTTCGGCGCAATCTTGCGCAGGCAGGGAGACAAAGCCTTGCGGCAGGCCCAGAGTGCCTCGGCTTCTGCCGCAGTGCTGGCAATCTTCAGTTCCACCAGCCCCGCACCTTCGGCGGCGGCGCTGACCGCACGCAGCGCGACCTCCAGTGCTTCGCCACTGCCGTCCACCTCTATCATCAGCAACGCGCCGGTCGCACTGGGCACCCCGGTGGGCTGATAGTGCTCGGCGAGTTGCACGGAATCGCCATCCATGAACTCCAGCGCACTGGGCGTCTCCGGCTGCGCCATGATCCTCGCCACGGCCTCGGCGGCGGCCTTGACGTCGGCGTAGCAGGCGCGCAGCGTCTTGATCTGTTGCGGCTTCGGCAACAGCTTGAGCGTTGCTTCGGTAATGATCGCCAGCGTGCCCTCGCTGCCCACCAGCAGCCGCGTCAGGTCGTAGCCGACCACGCCCTTGGTCGTGGTGCAGCCGGTCTTCAGCGTGCGCCCGGCACCGCTGACCGCGCGCAGGCCCAGAATGTTGTCGCGAGCGGTACCGTACTTGACCGCGCGCGGACCGCCGGCACAGCAGGCCAGATTGCCGCCGACCGTCGAGTAGCCCAGGCTGGTCGGATCGGGTGCCCAGAACAGACCGTGCTCGGCCGCAGCGGCCTGCACGTCGCCGTTGAGCGCACCGGCCTCGCATTCCAGCAGACGATCGCCAGGCGATATCCGCAGGATGCGGTTCATGCGCTCCAGACTCAGGACCACGCCACCATGTATCGGTACCGTTGCCCCGGTGGTATTCGTACCGCGGCCGCGGGCCACGAGGGGCAGCCGGAACTCGTTGCAAATCGCCGCCACGGCCAGCACGTCGTCGTGGCTGGCAGCCAGCACTACCGCCTGCGGCATCGCCATGCGCTTGGAGTTGTCGTAGCCATACGCCAGGCAGTCGGCGGCCTCGGTGTACAGGCGCTCTGCGGGGATACGCTCACGCAGCCGCCGCGCAGCGCCTTCCGGCAACGGACTGGCGGCCTGAATTCTCGGGCCTGCGGCGCTCATGGGGCCGGGAACAGCTGCTCGTCGATGGCGTCGCACAGGCAATGCAGGAACAGAATGTGCACCTCCTGCACGCGTGCGGTGACGTTGGCGGCAGCGCGAAGTTCCACGTCCCCGGGCCGCAGCGCCTGAGCCATCTGCCCGCCGTCCTTGCCGGTCAGCGCGATCACCTGCATCCCCTGCGCCTGCGCCGCCTGCATCGCACGCAGCACGTTGGGCGAATTGCCGGAGGTGGAAATCGCCAGCAGCACATCGCCGCGGCGACCGAGCGCCTGCACCTGCTTGGCAAACACCTGCTCGAATGCGTAGTCGTTGGCGATCGCCGTCAGCGCCGAGCTGTCGACGGTCAGTGCGATGCCAGGAAGTCCGGGGCGCTCGCGTTCAAAGCGCCCGGTCAGCTCCGCAGCGAAATGCTGGGCATCGCCAGCCGAGCCGCCATTGCCGCAGGCCAGCACCTTGGCGCCCGCACGCAGCGCCTCGGCCAGCACGGTTGCCGCGCGGCTCAGCGCCGGCAACGTGGCCGCCAAGGTGTCCTGCTTGGCGCGAATGCTGGCTTCGAAGTGGGACTGCATTCTGGATTCGAGATTCATGCGCCCATTGTGAACCGGCCTTGGCCGTCGAGCCACTGCCCGCGCTCGCAGCACCGCCGGACTTCACGCATGATCTGCCCGGTGCATGTTCCGGAGACGCCGATGCCCGAAGCAGCGGGGGATTTCGATATCACCCCTCACCTGGCCGCACTGGCCGCCGATGGCTACACCCTGATTCGAGACTTCCTGAACCCGCGACAGCTGGCGGCCGTGCGCGCGGGCCTGGCCCCGCATCTGGATAGCCATAGCGGCCGCAACGACTTCGAGGGTTATCGCACCGAGCGCGTCTATACCCTGGTCGCCCGCGGCCAGATCTTCGAGGACCTGACCGAGGACCCGCGTGTCCTGGCCCTGCTCGACCAGCTGCTGCAGCCCGGCTATCTGCTGACCGCCAGCCAGGCGATCCGCATACACCCGGGCGAAAGCCCGCAGCCGATACATGCGGACGACGTGTTCTATCGCGTCCCCCGACCACGGCCCGCCATCAGTGTGTCGACGATCGTCGCAGTTGACGATTTCACGGCGATCAACGGCGGCACCGAGATCATCGCCGGCAGCCATCGCTGGGGCGACCCGGAGATCGCCGGCATCTACGCTACGGCTGGAGACGACAGCAGCGGCGCGCTGGTGCGGCTCGAACGCCAGCTGCAGCCGATCATCGTCCCCGCAGGAACCTGCATCGTGTTTCTGGGCACGTTGCTGCACCGTGGCGGCGCCAATCGCAGCACATCACCGCGGCTGGCGTTCTCCAATCAATATTGCGAGCCCTGGGCACGCACTCAGGAAAACTTCTTTCTGGGCGTGCCCGCTGCGATGGCAAGGCGGATGAGCCCCCGCCTGCAGTCCCTGCTCGGTTACGCCATCTGGCCGCCGTTCATGGGACATGTCACCGCATCGCATCCGCTCAAGACCCTGCAGCCGGACTGGATCGCACCGGTTTCACTACCGCCGGGGCGCTGCCTGCCGTAGCTGCGCTAGGCCCCATCAAACGCCGCCTTGATCCACTGCGGCGGCGCGCCGCGATCGAATACCACGGCGTCAAAGCGCACTGCCCGGTGGCCATGCTCGGCATGGTCTGCGAGAAACAGCTGGGTCGCGAGGATCAGGCGCTGCTGCTTGCGCCGGTCTATGGATTCGGCCGCGCCGCCAAAGCCGGGATTGCTTCGCAGTCGCACCTCGACCACGACCAGCGTATCGGCATCGAGCATGACCAGATCCAGTTCCCCGCCGCGAAAGCGCGCGTTGCGCTGTAACAGCCTCAGGCCCTGGCGCTGCAGATAGCGCAGAGCCTGATCCTCGGCTTCGGCCCCGGTCACGGCTTGCGCGGGCTGCTCGTCACGTACAGCGGCTTGAGCCCACCCGACTGGATCTCCACGCAGTCGAGTCCGCGTTCCAGTTGGTTGCCGCGCCACCGCAGGCGCCCGGAGGCGCCGTTCACGGGCTCACCGACACGCACATCGCCGCGCAGCAGGCCCATGGAAACGCGCTCGGCATCGCGACCCAGCGCATGCAGCCGGGGCTGCGCCTTGGCCGACGCCAGCCCGTCCACCGCCAGGCGCGAGGGGCCCCAGTACCCCAGATCCCCCACGGTCCACGGCGTGTCGCAGAAACGGAAGCCGGCGCGCTCGGCATCGGTATTGCCGTCATACACCAGTGCCGTGGCATAGATCGGCAGCCCGCCCGCCCGGTAGAAGCGGAACTGCGGGCCGAGCAGGCGTGCATCCTGGGCGCGTGCAACCAGGAAGATCAGATCGATGTCCGCCCTGCGCTTGGATTCAAACACCGTCTTGGTGCCGAGGATGGCGGTCAGCGCGCGATGGCGCTCCTCGCTGGCCGCCACGCCCATCAGCCCTTCGATCACCTGTGACTGATCAGCGCGGCCCAGCGGGTATCGCTCGGTGCGCAGTACCGCACCGCCATTGGCCCGCAACCGCTCCTCGAAGGCCGCCAGCGCGCGCTCGCCCCAGTCGGTCTGCGGCACCATTGCCACCGCACGCCGCAAGCCGAGGCTGGCCGCGTGATCCGCCGCTGCGCGCGCCTCATCTTCCGGAGCCAGACCCATCTGAAAGAAGTTGAAGGGCGTGGGGCTGCCGGGATCCAGATAGTTGAGCCCCAGCACCGGCACCGGCGGGTTCAGCGCTGCCAGCAGGGCAACGCTTTCCTTGCGCAGCGGCCCGACCACGAAATCCGCGCCTTCGTTGATTGCGCGCTGGAAGGCCGGCATCAGCGTTTCTTCACTGCTGCCGATGTCATAGATGCGCACGGTGCCATGCGCGCCCGTGTCGAAATGCGCAGACAGGAAGCCGTCACGAACCGCCTCACCGGTGGCGGAGAAGTTTCCGGACAGCGGCAGCAGCAGGGCGATGGTCGCATCGCGCTGCTGCTGCACCGGCGCGGAGCCGAGCGCTGTCTGTGCAGCCTCCGGCCAGTAGCCATAGCTGCGATCGGCTGCCGGCTCGGATGCAACCGCAGGCTGTGGCGGCACCGCTGTCTGCGCGCGTGGCGGGGGCTGCTGCGCCACTGCGCAGCCAGCGACCGCGACGGCCAGCAGCAGGGGCAGCATCTGGGCTAGAGGCTTCTTCGGCATAATCCAAATTATGACACGCAGATCAGCGAACCCGTCGTGAACGAACGCAAGCCGGTGAGTCCCGGGCACCTGTATGTGGTCGCGACCCCGCTCGGCAACCTCGGCGACCTCAGTCCGCGTGCGCAGCAGATCCTGGCTGCGGTCGATGCAATCTGCGCCGAAGACACGCGCAATAGCGGAGCGCTACTGTCGCACTTCGGCATTCATCGCCCGCTGCTGGCGGTACACGACCACAACGAAGGCGCGGTCTGCGCACAGCTGATCGCGCGCCTGCAGGCGGGAGAGGCGCTGGCGCTGGTGTCCGACGCAGGAACACCGCTGATCTCCGATCCGGGCTTCGTGCTGGTGCGCGCCGCGCGCACCGCCGGCGCCCCCGTCATCGCCGTCGCCGGCCCCTGCGCAGCGATGGCAGCGCTGTCAGTCGCCGGTCTGCCGAGCGACCGTTTCGTGTTCGAGGGCTTTCTGCCCGCCAAACAGGGCGCGCGCCGCCAGCGTCTGCAGGCGCTGGCCGACGAAACGCGCACGCTGATCTTCTACGAATCGAGTCATCGCGTGGCTGATGCCGTAGACGATCTGGTGGCCGTGTTCGGTGCAGACCGGCCCGTCTGCGTTGCGCGCGAACTGACCAAACTCTACGAGGAAAGTCATACCGCCGGCGCTGGCGAGATTGCCGTCTGGCTGCGCGACAACCCGAACCGCACGCGTGGAGAATTCGTGCTGGTGGTGGCCGGCGCCCCCGCTCCACAGGCACCGCTGCAGCTTGAGAATGAACGGGTACTGCGCCTGCTGCTGGCGGAACTGCCGGTCTCGAGCGCCGCACGCGTTGCAGCTGCGATCACCGGTGATCGCAAGAAGACGCTCTATCTGCTGGCTCAGCAACTCAGCGACAACACGGACAACAAAGGAGCCACCTCATGAAGTCATTACTTGCCGCCGTACTGGCACTGGCAGCCCTTGGCACGCCCGCCGCGCATGCACAGACAGGGGCCCCGGAAGCCGCCGTCGCGGCCTTGCATGAACTGTTCGACACCGAATGGCAGCGCAGCCTTCGGGAGAGCCCGGAGACTGCGACCTATCTCGGCGACAAGCGTTACAACGATCGCTGGGACACGCTGACACTGGAGGCCATCGCCGCCAGTCATGCAGGCGACCGCGCCGCGCTGATCCAGCTTCAGGAAATCGCGCGTGACCAGCTGCCGCCCCCGGAACAGCTGAACTATGACCTGTTCCGCTATCAGCTTGAGGATCGTATCGAGGGCTACGGCTACCGCCGTTTCCTGATCCCGATGAATCAGCGCGGCGGCGTACAGACGGCGGACGAGATTCTCGATCTGATGCGCTTCGAGTCGCTGCAGGACTACGAAGACTGGCTGCAGCGACTGCGCGCGCTGCCAGCGCTGATTCAACAAAACCAGACACTGCTGGAGACGGGCGTCCGCGAACAACGACTCAATCCGCGTATCGTGATGCAGCGGATTCCGGCGCAGATCGAGAAGCAGATTGTCGACGATGCCGAGCGCAGCCCGTTCTTCAGACCTTTCCTGACGTTTCCGGAAAGCGTTGGCGCCGAAGACCGCCAACGCCTGTCGGCGAGCGCGCGCACGCTGATTGCGGATGCAGTGGTTCCGGCGTACCGGCAACTCCTCACCTATTTCAACGAGGTGTATCTGGACGCGTGCCCCGAGGCAGTGGGGGCCTGGGCGCAGACCGACGGCGAGCAGCTCTACGCCTATCGAGCCCGACACTTCACAACCACGAAACTGACTCCGGACCAGATTCACGCCATCGGCCTGCGGGAAGTCAAGCGCATCCGCACCGAGATGGAAGGCATCAGGAAGCAGCTCGGCTACAAGGGTTCGCTGACCAAGTTCATGGCGCATCTCCGGGACGACCCCAAGTACTACTACCGCACCGGGGAAGAGTTGTTCCAGGCCTACCTGGCACTGTCCAAGCGGGTGGATCCGGAGCTCACGCGCCTGTTTCATACGATGCCGCGTCTGCCCTACGGCGTGCGCCCCATCCCGGACAACATCGCCCCCGACACGACGACGGCCTATTACATGCCGGGCGCGGCGGACGGCACCCGGGCGGGCTATTACTACGTCAACCTGTACCGGCCCGAGTCGCGGCCCAAGTACGAGATGGAGGCGCTGACCCTGCACGAAGCGGTTCCCGGCCACCATTTCCAGATCGCGCGCGCGCAGGAGCTGGGCGAACTGCCGGACTTTCGCCGGCACGGCGATGGCTTCACCGCGTTCGTCGAGGGCTGGGGGCTGTATGCCGAGTCGCTAGGCGAGGAGCTGGGCCTGTACCAGGACCCGATCAACAAGTTCGGCGCGCTGACCTACGAGATGTGGCGCGCGATCCGCCTCGTGGTCGACACCGGCATGCACCACAAGCGCTGGTCGCGAAAGCAGGCCATCGAGTATTTCAAGGACAATGCCGCCAAGTCCGAACTCGACATCGTCAACGAAGTCGACCGCTACATCGCCTGGCCAGGACAGGCCCTGGCCTACAAGATCGGCCAACTGAAGATTCGCGAGCTGCGGACCCGCGCCGAGTCAGCCTTGGGCGAAGGTTTCGACGTGCGCGGCTTTCACGACCGCGTGCTGAGTCGCGGCGCGGTGCCACTGGATTTTCTTGAGCGCGATGTCGACACCTGGATTGCCGAGCAGAAACAGGCCGCTAAGGTGGCGCGCTAGCCTCGGCCGGTGAGGGCGTCGCCACCGACCGACCGTCTATGACCAGGTCCTCGATCAGCGCGTAGCCATTGCGCACGCGCACCGCGGCATAGGCCGGCCTGCGCGGGTCATCGGCATCGGCCGGCGTGCTCAGGTTGCGTTTGCGGTACTGCTGTTCGACTTGCGGCGCGCGGTGTTCTTCGAGGTAGTAGCGGTCAAACGGTAACGCCACCCGCACGCTGCCGGCACCGTCGGCCCACTGCACCCGCACCTGCAGGTAGTCGCCCTTGGCCGGAGGCTGCTGCTGCGGGATGCCGAGTCGCGCGTAGCCGTCATCACCCTCGATGATCGGTGCCCACAGCCGGCGCCCCGGGGCCTGCGACCAGCCGGCGGGGACGGCGATCTCTGCAGCCTCAAAATCAAGGGCGACGTAGCGGCCGCGGAACGGGTCTTCCGGATCCACCGGCGCGGTCTGAAAGCGATAGACGGCACCCTGCTCCAAGGTCAGCTGCGCACGCTGCACCAACGCCAAGGGTACGCCCCACTGCAACAGACACAGCCCTGCGAACAGTCCCCACAGCCAGCGCTTGCTCATGCTTGCAGTCTCCGCCGCAGCCACAGACTGACGCTGATGAATGCGGCGCCGGTCAGCAGGAACATCACGCCGCGAACCGTGAACGACCAGTCGGCATCCAGGAATCGCAGAAGGACCAGTACCGTGACCAGCAGCAAGCCGCGACTCGCGGTGCCCCACTGCTGTTGCTGCAACCCCTCCCGCAGCATGCCCAGCCCCAGCAACAGCACGAAGGCGCTGTGCATCCAGGCCAGCGGCAACGCCCAGCTGCGGGTGTCGATCGCAGCGACCAGCGCCATGCTCAGCGCGGGCAGCGCATGCAGCGCGGCAACGAGGTGTCCGCGGCGCAGGGCAGCCATCGCGAGCCACAGCACCCCACCCAAGGCGGCGCCGAGCAGCAGCCAGGCCTCAGGCAGCTGCGCCGGCGTGAGATGCCAGAACCAGCCGCGCCAGATGTCCGCAAAGCTGCCGATCAGCGCCGCCACTGCCACCGCGACGCTGCCGTAGACGGCCAGAGGCCTGCGCCACAGAGCTTTCGCCGCGTGCTGGCGATCGTCAATCAGCACCAGCGCAGCGCCCAGTACCGCCAGCCACCACAGCCCCAGACGCGGCACCTGCGGCAGGCTGAAAAGCACCGCAGCAAACAGCATCGGCACCAGCGCCATCAGCAGCAGCGGCCGCCCGCCTGCCCAGCCAGTCTGGCCGCGAACATGCAGCAGCGGCAGCAATAGCGCGTAGGCCGCAGCCACCAGCAGCGGATGCCCGGCCGCCGCCGGCAGCGCAAGCACCGCGCCGACGATCGCGCCGCCATACAAGGCGGCCGCGACGCTGGATGCCAGCAGGTAAATCAGCGGCAGACTCAGCACGGCGCAGGTCATCAGATAGCGATCCAGATCGCCGGGAAAATGAAAGACCTGGCCCACCATTGCCAGCGCCAGCGCAAATGCCAGCACCGAAAATCCGGCCACGGCTTCGCGCGCGGCCCTGCCGGCCGGCCGCCACAGCAACCAGGCCACTGCAAGCTGCGAAACAGCGAGCGGCGCAAAGCTCGCGGCCAAGCGCACGCCGCGACCCCAGCCCTCCCAGTTATGCGCCGCCAGCAGGATCAGACCCAGCGCCACCAGCACGGCGCCCAACGAGGCGAGCAGCAGTCCCGAAATCGCGGTGCCCGCGAGCGCGTCCTCGGCATACCGCGCGCGCAGCCGTTCGACGGCTGCGGCATCCAGCACGCCATCGCGCTGCAGCGTCGGCAACTGCTCCATCAACCAGGTCGCATGCTTCACGGTCCACCCGCCGCCATTGAGGTCTGGACGCAAGCTTAGTCTGCGCGTCAGCGGCAGGCGAACCGGCTATGCTTTGCGTCAGGGCCGTGGGGCACGGCGACAACAAGAACTGACAGGGACCATGAGCGAAAAGAGCCAGTTTGGCCTGATCGCCGAGCGCCGCTTCGGCTACTTCTTTCTGACCCAGACGCTGGGTGCGTTCAACGACAACGTCTACAAGAACGCGCTGGTGATCATGATCACCTTCGGCGTGGCCGGCCTTACGACGGGGCAGATCGACCTCTACGTCAATGTCGCTGCCGGGCTGTTCATACTGCCGTTCTTCCTGTTCTCGGCCACCGCCGGACAGATCGCGGAGAAGTACGAGAAGTCGCGACTGATCCAGATCACCAAGATCATGGAGATCGTGATCATGGGGTTGGCCACCGTCGGCTTCGTGCTGCAGAACGTACCGATGCTGATGGGCGTGCTGTTCCTGATGGGCACGCAGTCCGCCGTGTTCGGACCGGTGAAGTACTCGATCCTGCCGCAGCACCTGCGGGAGCAGGAGCTGGTCGGCGGCAACGCACTGGTCGAAGCCGCTACCTTTCTGGCGATCCTGCTGGGCACGATGCTGGGAGGCTGGCTGATTGCCCAGCACAGCGGCGCACACTGGGTGTCGGTGGTCGTGCTGGCGGTCGCGGTGCTGGGATATCTCAGCTCGCGCGGCATTCCCAGGGCTGCGCCCACCGCTCCCGACCTGCGCATCAACTGGAACCCCGCAACCGAGACCTGGCGCAACTTCCAGTTCATGCGCGGTAACCGCACGGTGCTGCTGTCGGTGCTCGGCATCTCCTGGTTCTGGTTCTACGGTGCAATGTTTCTCTCGCAGCTGCCGAACTACACCAAGCTCTACCTCGGCGGTGACCAGACCGTCGTCACACTGCTGCTTACGGTGTTCTCGCTGGGGATAGGCGCCGGCTCGCTGCTGTGCGAGCGCCTGTCCGGCCACAAGGTCGAGATGGGCCTGGTGCCGCTGGGATCGATTGGCCTGACGCTGTTCGGGGTCGATCTGTTCTTTGCCGTGCCGGAGACCGTCCATGTTGTGGCCCTGAGCGCGCGCGAGTTCCTGAGCATTGCCGGCAATCACCGCGTACTGTGGGACCTGCTGCTGACCGGCGTCTTTGGCGGCTTCTACATCGTGCCGCTGTATGCCCTGATCCAGACCCGCTCGGAAGCCAGCCACCGCTCACGCATCATTGCCGGCAACAACATTCTGAATGCGTTGTTCATGGTTGTCGCCGCCGTGCTCGCCATCGTGCTGCTCAAGGCAGGCTTGACGATTCCGCAGTTGCTGCTGACCACCGCGCTGATGAACGCAGCGGTTGCCGTCTTCATCTACTCGTTGCTGCCCGAGTTCCTGATGCGGTTCCTGGTCTGGGTCCTGATCAATACCCTCTACCGCATCCGCAAGACCGATCTGGAGAATATTCCCGACGAGGGGCCGGCGGTGATCGTCTGCAATCACGTGAGTTTCGTCGACGCGCTGATACTCGGCGGCAATATCCGGCGTCCGGTGCGCTTCGTCATGTACTACAAGATTTTCCGGATTCCGGTACTGAACTTCATCTTCCGCACTGCGCGCGCAATTCCAATTGCCGGAGCCAAGGAAGATCCGGCCCTGATGGAAAAGGCGTTCTCCGACGTTGCTGCCGCACTGCGCGCTGGCGACATCGTCGGCATCTTTCCCGAGGGCGCATTGACAGCTGATGGCGAGATCCAGAGCTTCCGCCCCGGAATCGAACGGATCATCGCGGCCACGCCGGTGGTGGTCATCCCGATGGCGCTGCGCGGCTTGTGGGGCAGCATCTTCAGCCGCCGCGACAACTGGCTGCGTCGTGCGCGGCTGCCGCGACGTTTCTGGTCACGCATAGAGATCGTAGCCGGCGAACCGGTGCAGCCGTCTGCCGTCAGCGCCGCTGACCTCGAACAGCGGGTGCGCGCGCTACGCGGCGCCCAGGCCTGAGTGCCGCCGCTCAGGCGCGGTGGTAGGGATGATTGCTGAGCAGGCTCCAGGCCCGGAACAGCTGCTCGGCGACGAACACGCGCACCAGCGCATGCGGCAGCACGAGCTTGGACAGTGACCACTGCCGGTCGGCGCGCGCCAAGACCTCGGGCGCATGCCCGTCCGGGCCGCCGATGAGCAGACAGGTATCGCGCCCCGACTGCAGCCATTGCTTGAGCTCTGCGGCCCACTGCGGGCTGCTCAGCGCCTCACCCCGCTCGTCCAGCGCGATGATCAGGGCGTCGCGGGGCAACAGCTTGAGGATCTTCTCGCCCTCCTGCTGCTTGGCGCGGGTGATGTCGGTGTTCTTGCCGCGCTGCGCCGGTGGAATCTCGGTCAGCTCCAGACGGCATTCATGCGGCAGACGCGCGGCGTAGTCGGCGTAGGCCGTCTCCACCCACGCCGGCATGCGCGTACCGACGGCGATCAGCCGGATGCGCACGCCCGCCGCCCCTAGCGCTTGGCGCGCACCGCGGCCTTCTTGTCCACCTTGCGAGTCGACTTGCGGGGGGCCTTGCTGACAGCCGTCTTCAAGGCAGGGCGCTTGGCAGACGGCTTCTTGGCCGCCGACTTGGTCGCTGGCTTCCTGGCCGTCGAAGGCTTGGCAGACTTGGCAGACTTGCCGGCCGGTTTCTTTGCCGCAGCCTGTTTGCCGGCCGGCTTCTTCGCCGACTTCTTGGCAGACGATCCGGGGCCCGCCTTCTTCTTGGCGGCCGATTTCGTCCCGGCCTTCTTCAGCGCGGCACCGGCCTTCTTCGGCTTCTTGACCTTGGGCTCCAGCGCAACCGGCTCGGCTACGGCCCACAGCTTTTCCAGCTGATAGAAGGCGCGGGCCTGAACCTGCATCGCGTGAACA
>JBFJJW010000080.1:0-13737 GCA_041612095.1 Solimonas sp.
CAGCCATGATGACCTCCTAAAAACGCGGATACGATCAGCTCTATGAACCCCATGCCCATAGTCAGCCAACCACGACTGATCGTGTCACTGGCCTAGATCAAACACAATAGGTTGTGTCAACTACCCGACGAACGGTCATTCTTTGTGCACGGCGGCGTTTCCCCGGAAGTGTTGGGTTACGGTGACCGCGCATCCGCTGGCCCAGCGGCTATCAGCAGGCTCGACATGAAAATGCAGGACCGATCATCCCCTGGCGGGCGTTCCACGCCCGCAGGTCACCGTCTACGACATCCGCAATGGCAGCTGGCCACGCGCACGCTGGCGTCGGTGCTGAACGGGCGCCAGCGTGCAGAGGGCGTACTCCAGGAGGCGTTTCGCGCACAACGCGCGATGGGTGCGCGTGACCGGCGTCTGGTTGGTGAACTGGTATACGGCGTGCTGCGCGATCTGCGGCGTCTGCAGGCGCTGGCCGGAGAGCACGCGCCTGACGTCGCGACTCTGTGCCTATTGCACGCGCTGCAGTCCGAACTGGCTGAGGTCGATGCGCTCAATCAGTTTGCAGGGGCCGAACGTGTTGCCGACGCGCAGCGTCGCTGCGCGGACTCGGCGGCCGGCTTGACCGAGGCGCAAGTGCTAAACGTGCCGGATGACATTTTCAGGGAATGGACTGCGCGGTACGGTGCCGAAGAGGCGGCCGCGCTGGCGGCCGCGCTGCAGCAGTCAGCTCCGGTCGATCTCCGGGTCAATTCCCTGAAGGCTGATCGCGAGACAGCGAGAGCCGCGTTGGCGCAGTCAGGTATCGAGGGCGAGCCGACCCCGTTCGCGCCGCTGGGTCTGCGCCTGCCTGGACGGGTCGCGCTGCAGGCGACGCCCGCGTGGCGGGATGGGTGGGTTGAACCGCAGGACGAAGGCAGCCAGTTGCTGGCGGCTCTGGTGGCAGCGCAGCCACACGAGCGCGTTGCGGACTACTGCGCGGGCGCGGGCGGAAAGACCTTGGCGCTGGCGGCGGCGATGCAGAACCAGGGAGAACTGTGGGCACTGGACGTGGACGAGCGCCGACTCGCGCGCATGGTGCCGCGGCTACAACGCGCCGGTGTCAGCTGCGTGCAGTCCCTTGCGCTGAAATCCGCAGAGGCATGGCTGCGCGAACGCGCGGCCAGCTTCGACGCCGTGCTGGTCGATGCACCGTGCTCGGGCACCGGCACCTGGCGCCGCCAACCCGACGCGCGGCTGTGGTTGCCGGATTTCGACGCGATGACGCAGTTGCAGCTCGAGGTACTGCGCGCTGCTGCGCTGCTGGTACGTCCCGGTGGCCGTTTGATCTACGCAACCTGCAGCCTGATGGCTTCGGAAAATGACGCCATCGTTGACGCCTTTCTCGCCAGTTCCGACCTCTTTCACGAGCGCGATGCTGGCGTGGCTCTGGCGGCGCAGGGAATGAACCTGCCGGGCGCGCGCCTGCGGTTGCTGCCGCACCGGCACGGGACAGACGGCTTTTTCGCGGCGATACTGCAGCGCAAGCACTGAACCCGGTGAGCGATCGGAACGCCATGACTGACCCCGCCTTTGCTGCTACGCCAGCGCCGCCCTATTACAGCGTGATCTTTTCGTCGCAGCGGCGCGGCGATGAACCAGAATACGACCGCACCGCCGCGCGCATGGTGGAGCTGGCGCGGGCGCAGCCGGGCTTCATCGGCGTCGAACATGCACGCGACGCGCAGGGTTTCGGCATTACGGTTTCCTATTGGGAGACGCTGGCGGCGATCGCCGCATGGCGTGCGCATGCGGAACACGTCGTGGCGCAAGAGGCCGGGCGCAGCCAGTGGTACGCGCACTACGAGCTGCGCGTGGCGAGGGTCGAGCGCGCCTACAGCCTGCACACTTCGACACTGGGGTCGCATCCGTGACGGCCGCCGGCGTCAGTCAGGGACGCATCACCGGCAGCACGTTCAAGCCCTACCGATGGCTGCGTGGCCCGCACGCCCAGACCATGGTGCCCTCCCTGCTGCGGCCGTTGCCACGCCTGAGCTTCGAGCTTGAGCGTCTGGAGCTCGAGGATGGCGATTTTGTCGACCTCGCCTGGAGTGGTCCTGCGTCCGCGACCCGGGTGGCGGTACTCGTGCATGGACTCACCGGGGGCTTCGAGTCCAAGTATCTGCGCGGCACCGCGCTGAAGCTGAACGCGCTCGGCTGGCAAACCGTGGCTTTGCAGCTGCGGGGTGGCGGTGCCGAGCCCAATCGCACATCCCGTCTTTACAACCACGGCGACACTGCGGACCTGCGACATCTCTGGAAACTGCTGCGTGAGCGCCGGCCTCAGGCTCGGGTCGCTGCCGTCGGTTGGTCTCTGGGTGCGAACGTGCTGCTGAAGTCACTGCATGAGGAAGGTGACGCCGCCCCTCTGGCGGTCGCTGTAGCAGCCTGCGCGCCGTTTGAGCTGGCCGCCTGTGCGGAGCGCCTGCGCACCGGCTCTGCACGCATCTATCAGAAGAAGCTGCTGGATGGCTTGAAGCAGATCGTGCGTCTGCGACATCCGCGACTTCCGGTGCCTGCGGGAGTCGATCTGGTCAAGACGCTGGCGGCGCGCGACTTCTTCGAGTTCGATGACGCCTATACCGCCCCGCTGAATGGGTACCGCGATGCGCTGGACTACTACGCGCGCTGCAGCAGCCGAGGGTTCCTGAAGTCCATACAGGTGCCGACGCTCATCATCAACGCAATTGACGACCCCTTCATGACGCGCAGCATGCTGCCGCAGGCCAGCGAACTGTCGCCGGCCGTGACACTGGAGCTGGCACAGCGAGGTGGCCATGTCGGATTTCTGGGCGCCGACGCTCGAGGGCGCGCCGAGTTCTGGCTGGAGCGACGCATCGCGCAGCATCTGGATGCTGCAGTCAGCGCCTGAACAGATCAGGCCACCGGCGCGCCGTCCGGCGGCGCGGCGTCGGGTGCCAGCAGGTTGACGCTGCCGTCAGGCGATAGCGCGCCCAGCACCAGAAACTGACTGTTGAAGCCGGCAATCTTCTTCTCGCCCAGGTTGATGGCGCCAACCACCCGTCGGCCGATCAGTTCGGCTGCCGCGTAGTTGGTGATCTGTGCGCTGGTTTGCAGCACGCCCACGGCTGGACCGAAATCCACGCGCAGCTGGTAGGCCGGCTTGCGCGCTTGCGGAAACGGCTCGGCGCTGATGACCGTGCCGACTCTCAGGTCCAGCGCAAGGAATCCGGCGATGCTGCAGTCGGGCTTGCGCGGCAGCTTGTCCGGCGCGTACGGCAGGCCCCCGGGGTCGATGACATGTTGCACCATGGCTCAGGCGCCCAGGCTCGGCACCGCTACCCGCCATTCGGGCAGGACGTGGCTGTCGCCCTCCTGCACGCGCTTGAGCGCCCGATACAGATGGTCAGCCAAGCCGGTGTCGCGAAACAGCAGCCGGCGCTCGCCATCGCCGATTTCGTTGATACGCACCAGCCGCGCGGCGGTGCCGACGCCGAATGCGGTGCCCAACTGCCCCGCCAGTTGTGCGTGGCCGAGATCGTCAAGGCTGATGGCTTGTTCATTGACCGAAATTCCCTCGGCATGCAGCAGGCGCAGCAGGCTGTCGCGCGTGATGCCGGCGAGGATGGTGCCGTCCAGCGGCGGGGTCAGCAGCTCTTCGCCGATCTGCACGAACAGATTCATCGTGCCGGCTTCGCCGAGGTACTGATGTGTGTGCGCATCGAGCCACACCACGTCATCAAAGCCCTGTGCGCGGGCGCGCATCAATCCGCCGAGGCCGGCCGCGTAGTTGGCGCCGGTCTTGGCGGCACCCAGGCCGCCGGGCGCGGCGCGGATCAGCTCCGGCTCCGCCCACATGCGAGCGGTCTTCGGCAAGGGGTCCGCGCACGGCGTGACCACCACCGCGATGCGATGGTGTGTGGCAGGGCGCAGGCCCAGCACTTCCTCTTCCGCGTACAGCGTCGGCCGCAGGTACAGCGCGCCACGTCCGTGCGGTGGCAGGTAGCGGGCATGGACCTGCACAGCCAGCTGGCACAGCGTCATGAACAGCGCTTCCGGGGGCTCCGGCATCCCCAGGCGACGCGCGCTGAGCTGCAGGCGGCGCGCGTGATCCCGGGGGCGGAACAGGTGTATCTGGCCCTGCGGCCCGCGGTAGGCCTTGAGACCCTCGAAGACCGACAAGCCGTACTGCAAGCCGCCAGTCGCCACTGCCAACGGAGTCGCATTCCGTGGATTGATGATGGGGCTGCTCCAGCCGGTCTGCGCGCCGTGGCCGGCGTGAACCAGATAGGGCGCGAGGTGCTGGCCAAAGCCCAGGGACTCGGGTGCGGGCCAATCCGGGGGCAGGGGTGCTTCAAGCGTGCTGGCAGGGGGGTTGTGCATGGTACGGCTCCGTAGTCGGTGCACGAGGTGCTGGATGTGAGTGAGGTGCAGTTAGTAGTCGATGACTTCGGTGTTTGCGCTGCCGGGTACCACCATCGGCAGTACCTGCTCGGCGGTGGCGATCGGCGCACGGATCAGCATGGGGCCGGGTTGTGAAAATGCAGCCGCCAGCGCCGATCGCGGATCGCGGCTGCTGCCCAGATCCACTGCGGTCACGCCATAGGCCTGCGCCAGCTGATCCAGGCGCGGGGCTTTCGGGAAGTCGGCCGCGCAGTAGCGCCGCTGATAGAACAGCGCTTGCTGCTGCCGCACCAGTCCCAGCCCGGCGTTGTCCATCACCACGATCTTCACATTCAGTTGCAGCTCGGCGAGGGTGGCCAGTTCCTGTGCGTTCATCAGCAGCGAACCATCGCCGCTGAAGCACACCACCGGTGTATCGGGTAACGCCAGGGCCGCGCCGATCGCGGCGGGCAGGCCGAACCCCATGCTGCCTAGACCACCGGAGGTCAGCCAGCGTTCCGGGCGCGTGAACGGATAGCACTGCGCCACCCACATCTGGTGCTGACCGACATCGGTGGTCACCACCGCATCAGCGCCGGCCAGCGCCGCGGCTGCACGCACCAGACCGTAAGGCCGGAGCACGTCATCGTCGCCGGGAAAGGACTTCGGATACTCGCGGCGCAATTCGCCAACCCGGCTCAGCCAGCCGGTGCGCAGCCTGGGCCGAACGGCGTCAGCCAAGGCCGACAACGCGACCCCGGCGTCTGCCGCGATCGCCAACTCGGGTGTGCGGATCTTGCCTAGCTCGCGGTAATCGGCGTCGATGTGAATCACCGCGGCGTGCGGCGCAAAGCGATCGGCACGCCCGATGGCGCGATCATCGAAGCGCGCGCCAATCGCGATCAGCAGATCGCATTCCTCAAGCGCGAGATTGGTATAGCGCGCGCCATGCTGACCAAGCATGCCCAGGGCCAGCGCGTGTCCGGGCGGCAGGGTGCCCAGCGCCATCAGCGTCGTTGTTGCGGGCAGGCCGGCGCGCTCCGCCAGCCGCAGGGCGGAGCCCTGCGCACGGGCCTGAGTCACGCCGCCGCCCAGATACAACACCGGACGCCGAGCGCGATCAATCATCGCCACCGCACGGGCGATGGCCTCCGGCGCAACCGCATCGGGCCTGTCCGCGCCGGCGCGCGGTGGCAGCGTGGACAGACGCAAGCGTTCGGTCTGCACGTCCTTGGGAATGTCCAGCACCACCGGACCGGGCCGCCCGCTCTCTGCAATGCGGAATGCTTCCGGCAGCAGGTCTATCAGATCCTCGGCTGCGCGGATCTCGAAATGTGCCTTGGTGAGGGTGTCGACCAGATGTCCGGTCTTGACCTCCTGGAACGCGTCCGTGCCGATCAGCGCGCGCGGCACCTGACCGCACAGCGCAACCAGTGGCACCGAGTCGGCTTTGGCATCAGCGAGGGTGGTCAGCAGATTGGTGACGCCGGGGCCCGAGGTCGCCAGGCACACGGCGGCACGCCCGCTAACCCGTGCCATGCCTTGAGCGATGAAGCCAGCGCCCTGCTCGTGTCGCGCCAGCACATGCTGCAGGCGCGAGTCGGCCAGCGCGCGGTAGAGCGGCAGCAATGCGCCTCCCGGGATGCCGACTACCTGCCGGACGCCCTGCTGCTCCAGGTAGCGAACGATGAATTCAGCGCCGTTGATGTCCATGTTGATGCTCTACAGGTCCGACTGAGTGGACCCGCTGGCTATGGACCGAGGGGGTTAAACAAGAAAACCCCCGCCGGTCTTGCGCCGGCGGGGGTTTGCGTTGCGTGCAGATCCCCTAGGGCGCGTCGCTGATGGCGACGACCGCTACGACAGCGAGGGCGATCTGCTTGAGGGAGTTCATTGAGGCGGCCAGCCTAAGGCGGCGGAATAACGGTCGTCAAGTCCCCGGTGGAAAAGCGGGCTGCTCGATGGCTGCACGGACCTCGGGCCTGAGGTGGTCCATGCGATAGCCGTTCAAGAGGGTGCCGAGCAGGCCGCGGTCCAGATCGCTGCTGCGCATCACCCAGTCAGCGAGCGGCACCGTCAGATTCAGGTTGTACTCGGGCATCAGCTTCTGGTGATGGTGCATCCAGTGGTTGCGCCGCATCGTGTTGACCAGTGGCAGATGGCGATAGATCGGGCGTTCATGCAGGTGAGCTGCGGTATGCAGAATCTCGTAGAGCAGGTAATGACTCATGCCGCCGACCATCCATGCCCAGCCAGCCGCCGTGCCGAACGGCAGTGACCATAGCGCGCCCAGAATCGCGTGGATGATGCCGATGCCGATGACCGCGTACGGCGGAAAGAAGATGATGCGGTACTCGCGGTGCGAGCCCACGGTCATCGCAGATTCGGTGAAGTAGTGATGGTGCTGCACGGTATGCCGCTGCCACAGGGCCCGCAGCGGTTCGATGCGGCGGTGCAGGGCGTACTTGTGCAGCCACCATTCACCAAAGTTGGCGAGCACAAAGCCCGGGATCACGCTGAGCCATCCCCAGCCGGCGCCCGCAGCCATGCGCGCGCAGCTATAGATGTAGAGCGCGCCGACGGCGAAGATGAAGCCGCCATGCAGCCAGCCGTTGTAGTGCCTACCGATGCTGGCCTGGTACTCCGCGCGAAAGCGGCGGACCGCATCATCCATGGTGCAACTCCCGGGATTCCGTGGCTGGATTGTGCGCCAGCGCTACCGCGCTGGCCATGGCGAGTCAGTTCCCGGGGCGCTGGATGAACTCGATCTTGTAGCCATCGGGGTCTTCCACAAAGGCGATGATCGTCGTGCCGTGCTGCATGGGTCCGGCCGGGCGGGTGACCTTGCCGCCGCGCGCGAGCACGCGCGCACAGGCGGCCCCGGCGTCATCTACTGCGATGGCGATGTGACCATAGGCGGTCCCGATCTCGTAACGGTCAATACCGTAGTTGTAGGTCAGTTCAAGCTCGGCGCCGCCGGAGGCATTGCCGTCGCCAAAGCCCAGAAAGGCCAGCGTGAACCGGCCTTGCGGATAGTCCTTGCGGCTGAGCAGGCGCATGTCGAGGACGTCGCGGTAGAAGGCAATGGCGCGATCAAGATCGCCAACGCGAAGCATGGTGTGCAGGATGCGCATGGACACTCCGAAGTGCGGGGCGCTCCAGTCTGACGCAATTGTCGGTGCAATTCGTCGGCTTTCACGGGCTTTTCACATGCCGACGTTACCGTTGCGTGAAACCCCTGGAGCTTGCCGCCGATGTCGATGACCGCTACGCCCAATAGTCGCCGCGATTTCCTGCGCCATGTATTTCTGACCGCCGGTACCGCGGCGATCCCGGCGTGGTTGACCGCCTGCGGCAGTTCATCCAGCGTGGATGGGGCCAGGGGTGACGTGCCCGGAGCCAGGGAGTTCACGATAGCGCCCGGCCCGCTGGCCGCAATCGGGCCGTTGGTGGACACCGGCCTTGACGGCATTCTCGCGCCCGAGGGCTTCTCCGTGCGCGCGGTCGCGCGCCATCTCAGCAACCCGGTCACCGGCCTTCCGGACCCCTTGGGCATCACCGGCTACGCCTGGCATGCGTTCCCCGATGGCGGCGCGTGCTATGCAGCGGACGACGGTGGCTGGGTGTATGTCTCGAACAGCGAAACCAGCCCCGGCGGCGGCGTCGGTGCCCTGCGCTTCGCGGCCGACGGGACCGTCACGGCGGCCTACCGCATCCTCGACAACACGCGCAGCAACTGTGCCGGTGGTCGTACCCCGTGGGGGACATGGCTGTCCTGCGAGGAGACCAGCGATGGTCTGGTTTATGAGTGCGCGCCCTTTGGCTCCAGCGCCGATGCGGTTTCCAAGCCGGCGCTGGGCATCTTCAACCATGAGGCCGCCGCGGTTGATCTGCCGACCGGCACAGTGTTTCTGACCGAGGATGCCGGCGACGGCCGACTCTACCGTTTCCTTGCCGACGCGAATGACCGGATCGAGGGCCGGCAGCGTCTGAATCTGGAGCAGGGCCGCCTTCAGGTGCTGAACATCGCCGGGTACGAAAATGGGGGCTATCCCGAAGGGGCTGCGCTGCAGACCTTGCTACCTGCCGGCTGGGTCGATGTCGTGGAGCCGGGCCAGGCACAGTCAGCGGTGCGTTCCTCACTGGCGGCTGCCGGTCAGGCCGTACCCGGCACCGTGTTCAAGGGCGGCGAGGGCATCTGGTGTTACGAAGTTCCGCCCGCGCTGCGCAGCGTGCCGCCGGGCGGATCACGCCCGACGCGCGCGCTGATCTATTTTGCCTGCAAGGGCGATAACCGCGTGCTGGCCTACGACATCGACAATGCCTTGATCGAGATCGTGTTCGACAACGACTCGATCGAACTGCCGATGGATGATGTCGACAACGTCGTCGTCAGCCCCGCAGGCGACGTCATCGTCGCCGAGGATGGCGAGGCCATGCGTCTGGTATTGATCGTTCCCAATCAACCGGCCAAGACCCTGTTGCAGGTGACGCTCGGGGGATCGGAACTCGCCGGCCCCGCCTTCACCCCCGATGGCAGTCGCTTGTACTTCAGCTCGCAGCGCGGTCCCAATCTGCCGGGTCTCAGCGCCGGCACCGGCGTTACCTACGAGCTGACGATTCCACCGCAGTTTCGCGCCTAGACTGGGGCGGCGGTGGTACGCAGCAGATCGAAGCGGCCTAGCGTGCGTTCCAGCGCATCGAGGCGCCTCAGGTCGCTGCAGAGACCGTCCGCGCGCGCCTCGAGCGCATCCGCGCGCGGCTGCACGCGGCGCTCGACCAGGCGTTCGATGCGAGCGCCACGCGCCTCAGCCTGAGCAGGATCGGTGATCGCGGACCAGACAAAGGCGGCGATGCCGCCGGCCATGTCGCCGGCAGCGTGTCCGACCAGCGTATCGATCTCGGCCTCCAGCGCGGCATCCACATGCTGGTCGCGCAGTTCGCCGGCAGGCAGGTGGTGGCCGTCGTAGCGGGCGCGCAGCCGCTCAGCCACAACAGCCATTTGCTGACTCAGACGGTCGGCGGCGCGGTCATCGGCCAGCGTGGCCATAGCCAGAGTGGCGGCTTCAATGCCCAGGGAGACGCCTTCGCGGGCCAGGGCCCCCACGTCGGCCGTCAGCTGTGCCAGACCTTGCCGGTACAGCTGCAGCTGCTTGCGCTCTGTTGCGTTCAGCGACTGTGCTTCGCCGTTGAGATACAGCCGATCGCCCAGCAGGTGCCAGGTCTGCTGCTCGCCCGTTAACGCGATCTGCTCGGGTTCGACCGTCACCGCATAGGCCAGTCGGTAGTCACATAGGCCACCATCGGCCTGCGCGAGGCCGGACAGCAGGCTGGATGCGGCGATCACTGCCGGGATGAGGTGCTTCATGGGATGACCCCCTGGGTAGTTGCGAACCCTACAGGGGGAGCAAGGCGCGGGCCAACGATGCCTGCGCAAGTAATCTCATGAAAACATGAGCTTGCATTTGCGGCTCTCGGCGCGGATAGCGATTTTCGCGAAGCATCGGCGAATCCGGCCAACCTGAACGCGGATCGTGCCGCTCAGTCGGTGATGTCGAGCGTAAGCTCGGCGCCGGCGATCAGCGTCGCATGGTGTGCCGTATGGAAGCTCAAATCGTCGTCTGCCGCCGGATCCTCCTCGTCGGCCTCGCAAGTCAGCGCCAGCGTGTAGCTGCCGGGACTCAGATAGTAGGCGGCATAGGTGTAGGCAGCGCGGGTCGCGTCGTAGCGTACCGGCGCAGAGGTCAGCGGCTGGTTGACGGACACCACACCGCCATCGGCGTAGTAGTCGGCCGGCGTGCGATTGGCGCCAGCGTAGACATAGACGGCCACACCCTCAGCGACGTCCCGGCCCTGCCGGCAGCTGCTGGCCGTCAGCAGGCTGGTGGCGACTGTGCCGCTCACGCCTGCAGCCTCGTCCGCGCGCGTGGCGCGCAGAGCCGGACGCAGCTGAAATACACCCAGGTCGTTGCGCCGATCACTGAGCGAGAAGCGCAGGTCCATGCTCAGAATCAGCTGCGCCGTGTCGCCCTCTGACATCTTCAGATCGATATCCGCGTAATCCGCTGCCTCGTCCAGAACCAGATCGATGCGACTACCGTCATCGAGTTCGACATAGGCGTCATCAAGGTCAAACAACGCCCGCAATCCGGTGTACTCGGTGTCTGCATCGCCGCTTTCGTCGGACAGGGGCAGAAGCCCGCCATCCGCATAGTCAAGCAGGTTGACGGTCGAGCGCGCGCTGCTGGTCAGGCCCAGTCGGGTGCTGTCGCCGTCGGCGTCCAGCAGCTGCACGGCACTGATCTTCAGCGAGACGGCCTTGGTTTCGGCGGCCGCGGAGGTGCTGAGGTCAACGCTAAGCCGCGCCTCGCAGCCGGCGGTCAGTACAGCTACGGCAAGCAGGGCGCAGGGCTGTAGTCGCGTCAGGCGGATCATCGGGGGCATCGGGCAGGGGGTGGATGCGCACCATAGGTGCTCCTGCCGGCACAAGGCGTCTCTGTCTGGTGCCGACTTGTATGAAGTTGTTTCCAGGAGGAACAAGCCGTTCCGGACCGTGGTCAGATGTGCGCCCAGACGCTTCCGGGTACACACGAGTCGTCGCAATGAAAGCCAAGGTCTTGCTGGTGGATGATGATGTCCGCCTGCGCCAAATGCTGGCCGAGTATCTGCATCGCCATGGAATTGACAGCGAAGGCGCATCGACGGCCGCCGCCGCCCGCCGCTGCCTGCAAAGGGGGCACTACGATCTGATCGTGCTGGATCTGATGCTGCCGGATGAAGATGGCATCAGCCTGTGTCGCGACCTGCGCGAGTCGCGGGCAGCGGTCCCGGTGATCATGCTGTCGGCCAAGGGCGATGATGTCGATCGCATCATCGGTCTGGAAGTCGGCGCCGACGACTATCTGGCCAAGCCCTGCAATCTGCGGGAGCTGGTCGCGCGCATCTTCACCGTATTGCGTCGGGCGGGGCGCCGCCTGCAGGGGGAGGCCGCGCAGCAGCGCAGCATCCGCATCGGTGAGTTTGAGCTGGACCTGTGGAGCCGCAGCCTGCAGCGCAACGGTGAATCCGTGCGCATCACCACCGGCGAGTACCAGTTGCTTGAAGTTCTGGTGACCCACGGCCGCCGCGTGCTGAACCGCGACGAGTTGATGAGCCTGGCCTCGGGCAAGCGCACCGAGGCATTCTCACGTAGCGTCGATATCCTGATCTCACGCCTGCGCCATGTGCTGGAACCGGATCCGGCGACACCGCGCTACATCCAGACGGTATGGGGTCGCGGCTACATGTTCGTGCCAGACACGCCTGAGCTCACGGATGCCGCAGCATGAGCCTGCGCCTGCTGGCGGGCCTGCTGGTCGCGGCCGCGATCTTCCTTTCGCCACTTGTAAGCCTGGTATTGCTGAAGCAGTTCCCTCCGCCGGACATCACGGTGCAGTTGAGCCTGTGCGCCGAAGGCGAAACCTGGCAGCCGGACAAGCCCTGCCTGCGCGGCGGACCCCGCGCCGCCATGCTGCGCGAGCGCAGCGGCCCCGATGGCACGGTGTTTGAGCGCCGCGTCTCGATGTCGTCACCCGACCTCACGTTGCTGGCGCCGGGAATGCCCACCGTCATGGGAATGGGGGTCGGGGCGGGCGGGCATCCGGAGCACCTGGGGCGATTCCGCGGACTGGATGTCGAGGGCATGGCCAAGGTTCGCAGCCATTTCCTCTGGATCAATCTTGCGAGCCTGGCACTGACCGTGGGCCTGGCCGTGCTGGTGGCGACGCTGGCGCTACGTCGGCCGTTCCGCGCGGTGTTGGCCGCCATCGGGGATGTCGAGCGGGGCTCGGCGCCGCCGGCGTGGGCGTTTTCGGGCCCCACCGAGCTGCGCAAGATCGGCCTGGCGCTGACCCAGCTCGGTGCCCAGCTGCGCGGAAACCTGCAGGAGCGCGAACTGATGCTGGCGGGCTTGTCACACGATCTGCGTTCACCCCTGGCGCGGATACAGGCGGCGATCGAGCTGCGCGGCGACGACGACGAGCGCTGGCAGGACACGTTGCGGGATGTACAGGAAATCGATCATATCGTGGGCCAATGCATCGACTTCGCCCGCGATGGTCAGGATGAACCGCAGCAGCTGCAGAGTCTGGATGGAGTGGTTGCAGCTGCCTTGCAGGGCGCGCAGCGAGCCGGGGTGGATCTGCAGCTCGGTGCGGATTGGGAGCTGCTGCTGCGTGCACATTCGTTGACGCGTGCGATCCGCAACCTGATCGACAACGCGCGTCGTCACGGCGCGGAGCCGATACGCGTCAGCACGCGAATCAGCGACCAATCGGCGGTATTGCGTGTGGAGGATGGCGGTACCGGCATTTCGCCGCCTGCGTGGGCGGCGTTGCGCAAGCCATTCGCGCGCGGCAACCGTGCACGCAATCCCGGTGGCGCGGGCCTTGGCCTGGCCATCGTGCAGCGTGTCGCCGACCTGCACCAGGGGCGACTGGAAATCACCCCGCGCAGCGCCGATCAACCGTTTGCCGTGGAACTGCATCTGCCGTTGGCGGCGCGCGCTGATCAGAGTGCGGTTGCGTGAGCGTCGACAGGCGCACCGCCGAGTTACTGACTGAAACAATCGGTTGCAGATAGAGGATCGGCACTCCTGCAAGCTTGGGAATCGAATTTCCCGACTTGTCTCAAGGAGTTTTGACGATGCCTATCCGGTCCACTGACAGCAAGCAGCTTCGTTCCGTCGCGCTGTTGAGCTGCCTCCTGCTGCTGACGCCGTGGTTTGCGGCCTGCGGAGGCGGCGGCGGCAACGACGATACAGTGGACATGAACGAGGCGTTTCAGGTGTTGGGTCAGCTTGGGTTCACCGCCGGCAGCCCGAATGGTGGTGGCGCCGCCAGCGCCGCAACGCTGGCGCAGCCCCTTGGCAACGTCGCCACCGATGGCACGGTACTGTTTGTGGCGGATACGGCAAACAACCGGGTGCTCGGGTACTCGCCGTTGCCGACCACCGATGGTGCACCCGCGCAGTTCGTGCTGGGGCAGCCGACTCCAAGCTCAACCACCGGCGCCACGGCGCGTGACCGCATGGCGTTGCCCTCTTCGGTGTTCCTCGGTGGCGGCAAGCTGGTGGTGGCCGATTCGGGCAATAACCGGGTCCTGATCTGGAACACGGTTCCCACGGCCGCCGGCAGCCTGCCGGATGTTGTCATTGGCCAGGCCGATTTCACGACCAGCACCTCCGGAGTCAGCGCGACGCAGCTGGCGTTCCCGAGTGCCGCCATCATCGCGAACGGCCGCTTGCTGGTCGCCGACCAGAACAACAACCGGGTGCTGGTCTGGAGCGGCATGCCGACCAGCAGCGGCGCTGCCGCCAATCAG
>JBFJJW010000081.1:0-13685 GCA_041612095.1 Solimonas sp.
CTGCTCGCTGGCCTGGGATGACCTGGAATTCGTGGGCCAGCGGCAGAACCCGCTGCTGGCGCGGTTTGATCTGCGCTTGGACAATTTCAACGCGGCGGCCAGCTACAGCGGCCCGGCGGCGATTCGCCTGCTGCGATCGACCTGCGGGCAAGCTCACCACGACGCACTGTATAAGCCGGCTGATCCCGGCTGCTATCTGATGGGCGCGCTGCAGGGCGCGGGATTCGATCCGCAGTGGGCGATGAACCACGATGGCGTGTTCGGAAACATGGCGGCCGACATCAGCGTGCGCGGGGGCTTGAAGGCGCCGCTGTTCCCGCTGGCGGGATTCCAGCCGGCCATGAAGGCGTTTGACGGCAGCAACTACTACAGCGACTACGCGGTGCTTTCCGCCTGGTGGAAGCAGCGCCTGCAGCAGGATCAACCGCGCGTGGCGCTGTACTACAACACCGGCAGCCTGCACGACGGCAATCGCTTCATTGGCCGTACCCAGCCCGGCGTCAGGGAAAGCTACCGCCTGCGGGCGACTCAGCTGTTTGACGACCTCGGCCGCTTCTTCGACGAGGTGCAGGCTTCAGGCCGGCGCGCCGTGGTGATCATGGTGCCGGAGCACGGGGCCAATGTGCGCGGCGATCGCGTGCAGATCTCCGGTTTGCGCGAGCTGCCGAGTCCGGCGATCGGGCTGGTGCCGACCGGCGTCAAGCTGATTGGCGCGCCGGGGACGGCGGCCCAGGTGCAGGTGACGCGGCCCACCAGCCTGTTCGCGCTGGGCAGCCTGCTCGCGGCATTCACTGCCGACAACCCATATGTTGAAGGTGCGCCACCGCTGGCTGAAGTTGCGCAGCGCCTGCCCGAGACCGAGTACGTGGCCGAGAACGATGGCACTGTGGTGATGCGCGCCGGTGGCCGCTACTGGACGCACAGCCTGGGCAGCGAGTGGACCGAGTACAGCTCCGGGCGCTAGCCCCGCTGCAGCCTCAGTAGCTGGCGTAGGGTGTCGGCGGCCGCGGGGGGAAATCGATGCCGGCCGGCCGGCCGTCGAAGTCGTAGCGCAGGTAGCCGCTGAAGAAGTTGGGGGTATAGAACTCCGAGCGTTCCAGGTCGAAGCCGGTGCCGACGAACCAGTGTTCGCTGATGCGGTATTCCAGCGTGCCGTTCAGTGAGTAGCCGGTGCCGCCGCCATCGCTGGCATCGTAGATCGGCGCGGAGTATCCAGACGGCAGCGGCATGCTGGCCGCCTGGGCCTGCAGCACGGGGTCGTCCGGATAGAACGCTTGAGCGTCCAGATGCGTCCGCGAGACGGAAACCGCGCCACGCACGCGCCACGCGAACGCCTGCCAGCGCCCGCGCCACTCCAGCGGCAGCGCCGCCGACAGATAGCGCTGCGGGCTGTAGTAGCCGCCATGGCCGAAGCTGTATTCGCCCAGCTGCTCGGCATAGCGCCACGCGGACAGTGCCAGGCCGATCTCCAGGCGTTGGTCCTCGCTGCGGATCAGGGCCCAGTCGCCGGCCAGGCGCAGCGTCAGCTGCTGGTTGTCGAGCACGTTGCGTCCGGTGAGCTGATAGGCGCCGGCGCTGGCGGAGCTGCTGAATCGACCGCGGCTCCAGGCCAGGCGACCGTCGACGCCGGTGCTGACCACGCCGCCCCAGGTGCGTCCACTGGCGGGGTCACGCGCGCCGGCGTACGACAGCAGGCTGCCGGTGACGGGGCGGCGCGCCAGGCTCACGGTGTAGTCGTAGGCGCCGATGTCGTCGCTCCAGCGCAGCCCGCCGACCCAGTTCTCCACCGGAAAGCCGATGGGGGTGGTCCCCAGATCGATGCGGAGACGGTCACCTTTCCAGCCCAGGCCGATATCCACACCGCGCGCCTGCTGCTCGGCACCGTTGGGGAAGTTGCCTAGCGCGGCACTGCCATAGGCCTGCACGGCGCCATACAGCGCGGCATCTTCGAACACGGCGGGCAGGCGTCCGGCATCGGCGTCCACCGCATCGACGATCGCGAAGAACTCGCCTTCATAGCGGTAGGGCAGGTGCACTTCGACGGGAATCTGGCGAGCGGTGTATTCGGAAATCCCGGCATCTCCACTCTTGCTGTACAGGCTCACCCCGGCGCTGGCGTAGCCGTCGCGCCGCGCCTCGATCGCCTCGATGCCCGCTTGCGCAGCGCTGTAGCCCTGGTAGTTGCTCGCGAGTTCCTCGCCGCGGGCGGCCTGATACAGCCGCATTGCGCGATTGTGCTGATGCTGCGCGCGCGCGACACGGGCGGCCGCCACGCGCGCCGCAATGCTGTCGGGTGCAGCCTGCTGCATCGACGCCGCCAGCGTGTCGGCGCGAGGCACGGCGTCCAGATACAGCCAGGCGCTGACCAGATCGCCGCGGGTGATCTCGTCGGCGGCCGCAGTCTGCTCCTGCAGCGTCTGCAGCTCGGTGATCGCGGTCTGGCGCTCACCGGCGTCCGCCAGCCAGCGTGCCCGCTGCAAGCGCAGTTCGGTGTCCTGCGGTGACTGCGCCAGTGCCGGCGCCAGCAGCGCTAGTGCCGCCTCTGGCTTGCCGGCATCCGCGAGGTGCTCTGCGCGCCGCAGCAGCAGGGCGCGATGCAGCCGCCGCAGATCGGACTGCTGGGCTTCGGGTAGCGCTTGCGCGTCCAGGCTCGCCAGCACCGGCGCAAGCTCGGCATCGCGTTCGGCCTGGTCGAGCAACTGCGCCCAGCGCAGGCGCAGTGCCGCATCGTCGGTGAGGGCAACCAACGGCCGCAGCAGGCCGAGGCCACGGTCGGTCTGGTCCATGTCGATCCAGCTGGAGGCCACCGCGGCGAGCTGATCCGGGTCGTCACCCGCCAGCACTTCGGTTGCGGCCAGGCGGTCGGTCGCAGCCGTGCGATCGCCCGCGGCGTAGGCGGCGGCAGCGAGCCTGCGGCCGATGCTGATACGCAGGCGTCGGTCCAGTGCGTGCATACCCTCACTGCGCGCGGCGTCCGGTACCGCTGCCAGCGCGTTCAGCGCCGCGCTGTCGTCGTCGAGGCTGGCCAGCAGCAGCGCGCGCGCATAGTGGGCGTCGGCGCTGTCGGGCGCTGCGGCAATGGCCTCGTCCATCAATGCGCGCGCCTCGTCCGGCAGGCCGCGTTGAGCGTACTCGCGTGCCAGCGTATAGCTCAGCCAGGGGTCGTCGGGCGTCAGCGCCTGCGCATCTTCCAGCAGGCGCAACGATGCGCCGTCGCGGCCCGCCAGGCGGGCCTGTTCGGCCTGCTGCTGCAGCCAGTCTGCGCGCAGCCGGTTGAACTCGGGCTGCCTGTCGGGTGCGCGCCGGCGCAGCTCATCGAGCACGGCCAAGGCCTCCTCGCTGCGGTCCTGGGTCTGCAGCAGCTCGAGCAAGCCGCCGCTGGCGACGCGATTGCCGGGATCGCGCGCGAGCACGCGGCGATACAGCCGCTCGGCTGCGGCGTAATGCTGTGGCTGGCGCGCGAGTACGGTGGCTCGCAACGCCTGCGCCTCCTCGCTGCCGGGTCTCAAACGCAGTGCATAGTCAAGCCGTTCCTGTGCGGCGTCGTAGCGCTGCGCATCGCGCAGGCCTTCTGCATCCTCCAGTGCCACCCAGTAGCGGGCGCGGTCCTTCTCGCGCTTCCAGTAGGCGGTGTTGCGCGCGTCGCTTTCCATCGCACGCTGAAACAGGCCCTCGGCTTCGGCGTGCCGATTCTGGCGCATGCGCAGACGGCCGAGCGTTCCCAGCGCCTCACCATCATTCGGCCGCTGTGCCAAAGCTGCGGCGATCTGTTGCTCAGCCTCGGTCAGCCGCCCGGCGTCGATCGCGGCGTCGGCCGTGGCAAGGCGGCGATACACCGGATCCTGCTGGCGGCGCTGCTCGCGCAGCAAGGCTGACTGTATCGTCGCAACCGTGCGTTGAATCTCGGCGTCTTGCGGAACCTGCGCCAGGTAGGCGCGCAGGTAGGGCAGGTTGCCGCGCGAGTCGGACAGATACCCCAGGCCCCGCCGCCAGGCGCTGAGTACGGCTGCGCGGTCCTGCTCCGGATCACCGGCCAGCGCCGCCATTTGCTTCAAGCCTTGTTCCCGGGTGCCGACTTCAGTCACCAGCAGCTCGGCCAGGCCCAGGGCATAGCGCGGGTCGTCCGGGTAGCGGCGTGCGAAGTCGGCCAGGCCGGCACGGGCCGCCTCAAAGCCGCCGGGCACCTGTGCCTGGATGCGCCAGTACTCCATGCCCAGCGGGCCTGGCGGTGGGCCGTCAGGGTAGAGCGCACGCGCCTCGACCAGCGCTTCTTCATGGCGACCGGTCTCCACGAGTCGGCGCATCGTCGCCAGTTTCAGCCGGTCGCGTGTCTGCACACGCAAGCTGGCGGCCAGCTCCAGGGTGTAGGGATGGTTCGGATGCGCCTGGCGCATGTCGCCGAGCACGCGCTCCGCCGCTTGCAGACGACCTGAACGCAGTTCCAGATCCCCCAGCATCATCGACGCCTGCGGGTGGCCGGGTTGCGCCCTCAGCAGCTTCTCCAGCGCGAGGCGGGCGAGATCCGGGCGATTGCGGCTTTCCCACATCCGCGCACTGTCCAGCAGCAGCTGGGTCGGGGACTCGGCGGCCTGGGTCTGTGCCGTGGCCGGGGCCGTCGCCAGCATGCACGCCGCCATCAGCGTCAGCGTCAGGCCCAGCACTGGCGTCAGGACAGAAGGCTGCATGTTTCGGTCTGCCAGCGTGTGCGCAGGGTGCCGTCTGCCGCAAAGCGGTAGTAGCGCTGGTCCCAGCCGTGCCCGAACAGGGTCAACACGCTTTCGTAGTAGGCATCCGCCGATGGTTGCTCGAGGCGCGCTGCAACACGCGCGCGCTCACGGTCCAGTGTCTCCTCGTCTCCCAGTGCCGTCAGCAGCGGCAGCAGCGCCGCCGAGTAGCCGGCGAATCCATGCCCGCGCGTGCGACCATCCTGCGTATCGATGTGTTCAGGCGGCTTCCCGGCGGCCGCTGTGGCCAGGGCCATAGGCTGCAGGTGTCGGATCAGGACCTCCCGGTCGGGATCGTTCCGGTGCAGCATGCCGGCCCACAGATACACGCGAATCGCGTCATAGCTGCCGTCGGCGGCGGTTTGCGCATCGGGCTGGAACTGCCCGTTCCTGTCGTACAGCACCCAGTCGGGCGCATAGCCCAGTGGCGCGGAGGCGAGCAGCAGGCGACGCGTGCTCGGCAACAGCTTCTCCCAGCCGGCCTCGGGCTGGCGCCGGCTCAGCCCCCGCAGCAGCTGCAGCGGTGCATAGCTCGGATTCAGCCGCCAACCGTGAGCGTTCGTGAAGCCGGTAGGCGCCGGCAGCAGGGTCGGCCCAAGGCCGGGTAGCGTGGACGTTTCCGTGTCCAGGAGATTGCGGCCCACCAGCTTGGCGAGGACCCGATACCGGCGCTCCTTCCATAGATGTGCGGCTTCGGCCAGCACATAGGCGATCCACAGGTCGGCATCCGAGGCGGGATTGGAGTCGACGACGTTCCAGGATTCGTCGTCCAGCCGACCCCAGAGCCACGCGGGCAGGTGCCTGCTGAGGTCGCCCTGGGCCAGGTTGTCTTCGGTCCAGCGCAGGATGCGATCAAACGCATCGCGGTCATTGGCGACCAGCGCGAAGAACAATGCGTAGGCCTGAGCCTCGGATACGGTGCGCTGGCGGTCGGACGAGCGATCAATGACGCGGCCGTCGTCGGACAGGTACAGCTTCTGGAAGTTCGCCCATGCCGGCCAGTTGCAACCGGAGTGGGCGGCGCCCATCTGCAGGCTCAGCAGGAGTCCGCTTGCGCAGCGCAGCAGCCAGCGTTTCGCACGCGCGCGCATCAGAACGCTCAGTCTTCCAGGCGGTGCATGGCGCGGCGTTGCAGGTAACGGTGCACCATGAACGCAAGCACGAGTCCGCCGGTTACCGCGAACAGCACCAGCAGCAGCGGATGCCGCGACAGGTACAGCCAGATGGCCAGCCACCAGGACAGCTTGCCGACAAAGTAGCTTTCGTTGCCGCGGTGGCTGGAGACTTCGCGCCCGCGGATCAGCACGGTATCGCCGTGGACCTGGCGCACCATGCCGCCGTCCTCCAGCGCATCCACCGCCAGCTCGGTGGCCTGCGGCTGGGACGCGGTGATGACGACGACGCTGCGGCCCGACTGCAGTGGCGACTCCAAGCCCAGAATCGCTGCAACCGCACCGCCGGTGCGCAGCGTGACTTCGGTGTTCTCACGGGTCGTGTCGGTGCGGAGCAGGTCGGCATTGAACCAGCGCGCGAGCGCTCGTGGCTGGTAGCGCCGCTGCGCGTCATCCAGCAGTACCGGCAGGCGATCCTGCCACTCCTTCAGCAAATCGCGCCCGCGCCGACCGTCGATGATCAACAGGTCTGCGTCGGTGTCCGCCGCCAGCTCTGAAGCCGGCAGCACGCGCACGCGGGTAGCGGCCGCGCCGGTCTGGCGACCCATGCGCCCCATCAGGAACAGCAGGTCCTCCATGTCGCGCGCCATCGGCGCGTCCGGCAACACGACCACGGTCTGCGCGAGATCGGCGTACTTGCTGAACGGGAAGCCGGCATTGGCGAACAAGGCCAGGTTGGGCAGCGCGGTGTAGTGCGGGAAGCCGCTCAGGTCGATCGTGGATTGGGGGTCTATTGCCGCCCGCGCGAGATCAACCGTGCTGCCCTGGCAGATGCCGCTCTTGTGATAGTCCAGCGCGAACTGGAACTGCAGCTGGTTGTCGGCACCGACCTTGAAGGCCGGGATATTGAAAGCGTCGGACAGGTTGCCCGGCTCCGGGTCCAGCAACGGCACCATCAGCTGGCCGGCGGCTCCGGGCTCACCCTGCGGGCGCAGCCGGAAGGACTGCACAAACTCTTCGTTGATGCTGATCGAGAGCAGCGAGTTGTCGCGTTCCACCGGCGAGGTATAGCGGAAGCGCAGATCGACCGGTACGCCATCGCGGCGCCAGGGCAGCAGGTCCGGCGGCACTCTGACGTTGATGCGGATCGGCGGTGCGTTGAGTCCACGGCTCTCCAGCTGCGCCGGGTCGTCCACCAATTCGCCCAGCTTTACCGGCCGATCGGTTCGAATCCACAACGGGGCGTCGTAGGCTTCGCGCGGCAATGGCGGGGTGAGCTGCAGCACTTCGGTACGGCTGCCGGTCATGACCGCCTGACCCAGCACCAGTGCCTCGACGGCCTCGGAAAGCTGGCTGCCATCGCGGCCCTGCAACAGCAGCAGCTTCACGCCGCGAATCGCCGGATGGTCAACGACCCGGATCGTCGGCTGCTCGACCGGCTTCAGGTCCAGCCCCGGCGGTTGCGCGGCATTGGTGGCAAATACCACGGCATGGCGCTGCGGCAGCTCGTCTAGCCGGGCTTCGAAGCGGGCGCTGCGGTAGGCCGCCTGCGCGCCGAACCACGAGGCCAGCACGCTGGCGCTGCGCAGGGTCTCGAAGTCCGGGGTGCCGGCGAAGACGAACGGCAGCTCAAGCCGGCGGTTGTCGCGGCGGTCGAAGAACGGCGCTGGCAGCAGGCCGAGCTCGTTGCCCAGTGCCAGCGGTTGCAGGTCCAGCTGCAGCTCACTGTCCGGGCTGACGGTCGCCCACAGGCTGGTATGCAGCGGATCCTCGCATTCCATCGAGTAGTGGCCAATCAGCTGCACCACAAGCTGGTTGTAGTCACTGAAGTACCGCGGATCGATGTCGACGCTGAAGGTCCGTTCGCTGCCGGCCTGATCGCGCGGCAGTGGAACGGTGGCGATGGTTTCATCGTTGAGGCTGATGCGCAGGTGCGACAGGTCGGGCAGCAGCGCCGGAGAATACGCGTAGCGCAGCGTGAGCCGCGCGCGGCTCACGGCTTCATCGAGACGGATACCCAGCGGCAGATACAGACGGCCTTCGGTGCCGCGCAACTGTGCGACATCCCCGCTGCCGAGCTGTCGGAAGCTGTAGTTGACACTGCGAGCAGGGGCGCGCTCCGTCGTCGATACCGGATGCTCCGTCACGGATGCCACCGCAGCGTTCGCGTCGTCCTGGGCATGGGCCACGCCGATGGCCAGGGCGGTCAGCCCGCCAAACACCACGACCACTGCCAAACGAGTACGCATGCGCAAAGTCCTGTACGTGACTACCGCGAGTACCTGGCCGTGCCGCCCTTGGCTGGCGAGGATGCCCGACACGCAATCATCATGCGTACTCTCAGGCGGCTAATCAAACTGCATTGCTGACTGGTAGGGTTTGGTTGCACAGGCGGGCGTATACAGCCGCGATCAGGTGTTCCGGCGCCTGGGTGGAGTCGGGTGCCTGCAGTTCGTGCACTGGCGTGCCGCGTGCGCGCGCCCGCAGCAGGGACGCTTCCGCCGGGGTCAGGGCCAGTGAGCCGGCCGCATGTAGACGCTGCAGGCGGCGGGCAAGCGGCACGGACAACGGCGGCTTTCCTGCGCGGATGCGTTGCAGTTCATCGGCGATCGACGTGACCGTGTGATCCTTGAATACATAGCCCGAGGCGCCCGCCTTCAGCGCGGCGAGCAACTGCACGTCATCGTCAAACACGGTGGGAACGATCAGGGTCGCGGTCGGTTTGGCGGCGCGCAAGGTCTGGATCAGGTGGGCGCCGTCGCCATCGGGCAGGCGCAGATCAATCAGCGCCAGGTCGGGAAGCTGCTCAAGCAAATGGACGCGCGCGCTCTGCAGGCAGTCTGCGAATTGGCAGTGCGCATGTGGATAGGCGTGGTGTACCGCGCGGCCCAGCCAGTCGCGAGTGGGCGCCAGATCCTCGACGACCAGCACGGTGCCTACCGTCGTCGCCGATGTCATGACGGAATGCGGGCAGACTCAAGTGCCAGCGGCAGGCTTAGCTGCACCTCGGTGCCGGATGGCGTGCTGGCCTTCCACTCGATGCTGCCGCCCAGCGTGGCGGTGCGCGCCCGCATATTGCGCGTGCCGCGGCCCTGTGGCGAGTGCGTGTCGATGCCGTGGCCGTCGTCGCGAATGCTCAGGTGGAGCCGGTAGTCGGCATGATCCACGGCAATGCTGATGGCATTGGCCGCGCCGTGTACGACGGCGTTGCTGATGGCTTCGCGAACGATGCGGTGGAGATGCAGGGCGTGGCCGGGTGCGAGGTCGCTGTCCGGCAGCGTCGGCGCCTGCGTCCAGAGGAGCTGGCCGCCAAGCGTATGCATGCGCTGGGTCGACTCGGTGCGTATCGCCCCGAGCACTTCCAGCAGCGTGCCGGGGGCCCCGCGCGCGTGCGACACGATATCGCGCAGGTCCTGCAATATGGATTGTGCTGCGTCGACCTGATGCGGATCGCGGCTGCTATGGATCAGGCTCAGCAGCTTGGCGCTGATGTCGTCGTGCAGATCGGCGTGGATCCGCTCCCGTTCCTCTGCCCGCACGCCCTCAAGCTGTTGTTCGAGAGTGGACTGGTGCGCTCGCAGATCGCGCAGCAGCGCGTTGGCGCGCAGCCGCTCTCTGTGCCAGAGCGCGGCGGTTGCCAGAAACAGGAACAGCAAGGACAGCACCACAGCATTCATGACGGATGTGCAAACGGTTGAGGCGTGCATGCTAGCCGACGCAGCGGCGCGGGCACACCAGAAAAAGGGGCGATTGCTCGCCCCTTTCTGTACGTCATTGCCGCAGTCGTCGTATCAGACGGGTACGACCGGTGGCTCGGGGATCGCCGGGCACAGGAAATCAAGCGCGGTGCCCTCAAACAGGCAGGGTAGGAGTTCGAGGAGTTCGCCCACCGGCGTACTGCCGACCACCTCGTCGACGATGCCGATCAGGCCGCCAAGCTCCGTGCCGATAAAGCCGCCTCCGCCGCCGCCAAACACGCCATCAATTGCATCGTTGATCGCGCTCAATAGCGTGGGGAGGACGTCATCTTCAAGCGGCGTCAGCAGCAGCGCCAGGCTGTTGCCAAGCTCCTGCTTGAGAACCGGGGTGAGCAGTTGGCCGATACCATCGCCAAGCACCGCCGCGACCTGGGCTGAGCCTGCGGCTATCTGATCGGCCAAGTCACCGGAGCCCCCGGCTTGTTCCACCAGCAGGCGTAGCGGCATGACTTCGGTCAGCACGTTGTTCAGCAGGCTGCCCACCATGCTTTCGATCTGCGCCGCAGTTGCTGCGCCGTTAAGCGTTGCAGCCGCGCCGAGCACGGAGGTGAGTTCGTCCAGGCCGATGCTTATGGAACTCAGAACGCCGCCAATCACGGCCGCGTCCTTGGCGTCGGATGGAAGCTGGACCATCCCTGATTGGAACTGCTGATTCAGAAGTGAGGCCACTTCCGTCAGCTGAGTGAGCTGCAACTGATTTCCTGAAGACGGCTTTAGGTAGTTGCGAGCTGGATCAAGTATCAGTGAGAGCGCGGTTCCTAGGGGTTCGAGTGGTGTACCTGCGAGCGGATTGCTGGCCATGGGGTCGCCGCCTGTACCTTCCGCCAGCGCTGCAAGCAGGCTGTCGATATCATTGACCAGCTGCAGCAGTTGTACCTGTACGGCGCCAGCGGTATCGCTCAGGGCGGTGGGGTCCTGAGTGGCGGCAGCGTCCTGTAGCCCTAGCGTGAGCAGATCTACGATGTCCAGCAGATCCTGGACAATGATCTTGTCGGCCGAGTCGATTACCGGCTCCAGCACGGTGCCGCTGACTACGCCAGAAAGCGGGCCAAGCACGCTTTGCGAAAGCGGGCCTTGCAGCGCATCCAGCGGACCGGCGACCGTGACGTTGGTGCCCGGATTCCCGTCGTCTGGAGTTGGAACAACAGGCGCGGGGCTGCCACTGCTGCCGCTGCTACCGCAGCCGGCCGTGAATACTGCTGCGGCGACACCGGCCGCTAGCAACCACTGTTTGGGGCGGATCATCGAGTTCTCCTTGTGCGTGGGGGGCACGCGACAACGCGCGTGACTGCGATTGACCGTAGTCGCCGTAGCGTTAAAGCGGAGGGCTGTCCCGAGGACTGGTTGTCCGGGGCGGCGGAGCGGTGGTTTTCCACAGCGCAAGAGGGAAACTCGTCACGGCAAGCCCGGAGTCGCGGCCTATACTGGATCGATATGGATCGCACTCCGGTTGCCGGGCAGCGATCGCTGGAGGAGCTGAAATGGAATCCAAGGCCACCGTTGCCAACACGCAGCTGATCGAACGTCTGATCGGTCAGGCGCAGTCGGTGATTTCCGCAGCCGAGCTGCCGCTGTTCCAGAAATTTCTGAGGGCGTACTTCGATACCGCATCGCCCGATGCTCTCACTCAGCGCAGCGCCGAGGAGCTGCTGGAGGTGGCGCACGCGCATTGGCAGTTTGCTGCCACGAGAAAGCCGAAGCAGGCCAAGGTGCGGGTCATTTCACCTGCCGCAGATGGTGCGTCCGGCAACGCCGGAGCCGGCAGCACATCGACGCTGGCGAAGGTGCAAAGCGTGGTCGAGGACATGCCGTTCCTTGTCGATTCACTGAGCATGGCCGTGCGCGAAACCGGCAGTTCGGTCGACTGGAGCGTACATCCGGTGGTGCCGCTGCAGCGCGACTCGACCGGCGCGATCGTCGATGTGGGGGGGGCGCAGGCGGCCCCGGAATCACTGATCCATCTGGAGTGCGAAGCGTTCGCTGACGCCGAGGCTGCAACGCAGCTGCAGGCCAAGCTCAACAAGCTGTTTGCCGACCTGCGGGGTGTCGTTTCCGACTTTGACGCCATGAAGGCGCGGATTCGCAGCTTTGCGGAGTCTTTGCAACGCCCGCCGCCCGGCGCGGACGCCGGCGAGTTCGCGGAGGCCCGCGAGTTTCTGCTATGGCTGGCCGAGGACCATTTCAGCTTCCTGGGATACGCCGAAACCGACACCGTGACCGATGCTGACGGCCGCAGTCGTTTCGTGACCCGGGATGAGGCGTCTCTGGGCCTCGCGCGTGGCGGCGGCACCTATTCCGATCCCGATCAGCTGATCGCCCCGCGCGAGGAGGTCGACAAGTACAGTGAATCGACGCGGCTGGTGGTCGTGACCAAGGCCAATCATCGCTCCACGATCCACCACCCGGAATTCATCGACGTGATCTCGGTAAAGCGGTTCTCGGCGGACGGCACGGTTCTGGGAACCTGCCGCTTCATCGGACTGTTCTCCGCCGATGCCTACATCGAGCGTCCGCGGCGCATACCGCTGATCCGGCGCAAGGCCGAGTACGTGATGCAGCGCGCGCGTTTGCGCGAAGACTCGCATTCCGGAAAGAACCTGCGCGAGATCCTGCACCAGCTGCCGCGCGACGAGCTGTTTCAGTCCAGCGAGGAGGAGCTGTACGAGACTTGCATGGGCATTCGCGCGCTGCGCGACCGTCATCAGCTGCGTCTGTTCATGCGCCGCGATCGCTACGGACGTTTCTACTCCTGCATGCTGTACCTGCCGCGCGAGCGGTATTCCCGGGAATTGCGCGACCGCGTTGGCAATGAGCTGATGGCGGTGTGCGGTGGCGTCGGCCTGGACCGCAATACCGATTTTCTGCGCCAAAGCCTGGCGCGCATCCACTACATCGTCCGCACGCCGGCGGGCACACGCATTGCGGCCACGCCTGCCGAGGTCGAGGCACGGCTCAAGGCCGTGACCCGATCCTGGCGTGACCAACTCCGGGATGCACTGTCGCAGGGCAGTGCGGCAGCACGAGCGGGCGCCGGTCCGTTGCTGGATGGCTTTCCGCTCTCGTATCAGGAGCATGCGGACGCGGCGGAAGCGGCGGCCGACATGGAGTTGCTGGTGCAACTATCGGCCGAGACGCCGCTGCTGCTGCGTCTGGTGATCGACGATGGCAGCCAGCAGCTGCGCGCGACCGATCTCAAGCTCTACGCGTGGCGCCAGCCCTTGCCGCTGTCCGATGTGCTGCCGGCGCTCGAGAACTTCGGGTTCAGGGTGATCTGGCAAGAGCCGACCGAGGTGGCCAATCGGGCGGGAGAACCGCTGTGGATACAGCGCTTCGAGGTGGAGCTCGCCGGCGCCGAGGATCTCGACCGTGAGCAGGCGCGGCGGGACTTCGAGTCCGCGTTCCTCAAGACCTGGAATGGCGAATGCGAGAACGATGGCTTGAATCGCCTGGTGCTGCTGGCGGGCCTGAATTCGCGCCAGGTGGTGTGTCTGCGCACCTTGACCAAGTACCTGATCCAGACCGGCTTGCCGTATAGCCAGGACTATATGGAGCGCCTGCTGTCCGAACACGCGGCGATCGCACGCTTGCTGGTGAGGCATTTTGAAACCCGCCACGATCCGGCGTTCGAGGGTGACCGCGAGGACGCGGAAACCGAGATCGCGCAGGCGCTCGATTCGGCCCTGGACACCGTGGCGACGCTGGACGGCGATCGCGTGCTGCGCGCCTATGCCGCAGTCGTGCGCGCAAGCCTGCGCAGCAATTACTACCAGCGCACTGCCGACGCGCAGCCCAAGTCCTACGTCAGCCTGAAGCTGGATCCGCAGCAGGTGCCGGAGCTGCCGGCACCGCTGCCGATGTACGAGGTGTTCGTCTATTCGCCCGAGGTCGAGGGCATCCATCTGCGTGGTGGCAAGGTGGCGCGAGGCGGGCTGCGCTGGTCGGATCGCCGCCAGGATTTCCGGACTGAAGTGCTGGGCCTGATGAAGGCGCAGATGGTCAAGAACGCGATCATCGTCCCGGTCGGCGCCAAGGGGGGGTTCGTCGTCAAGCGGGGCGATCCCGGCAATCGCGAGCTGTGGTTGAAGGCCGGA
>JBFJJW010000082.1:0-13662 GCA_041612095.1 Solimonas sp.
AACAGACTCAACAGCGCTCATCTGATAGCATCGTCCCTCATTTTTTATCCGGAAGCCGCCATGGAAATCGCCGACCAGCACGTCGTGCTGATGCATTACACCCTGACCAATGACAAGGGCGAGGTCCTCGACAGCTCTCGCGGAGCCGAACCACTCGCCTACATCCAGGGCGGCGGCAACATCATCCCGGGGCTTGAAAAGGCGCTGGCTGGCAAGCGGGCGGGTGACAAGCTGCAGGTAAAGGTCGCGCCCAATGAAGGTTACGGCGAACACAACCCCAGCCTGATCCAGCAGGTGCCGCGCCGCGCCTTCCAGGGCATCAATGACATCAAGCCCGGCATGAGCTTTCAGGCCCAGGGCTCGCAGGGACCGATGCGCGTCACCGTAACCGGCGTTGCCGGCGACATGGTCACGGTGGACGGCAATCACCCGCTGGCCGGTGAGACGCTGAACTTCGACGTGGAAATCGCGGACGTGCGCGCAGCGTCCGCCGAAGAACTCGAGCACGGTCACGTCCACGGCCCCGGCGGCCATCAGCACTAGATCGAACTCGCGTCGCCCGCTACAGAACGCCCGGCCATTGCCGGGCGTTTCGTTTTCAGGGTTTGGCTGAGAATCGCTGATCCCAGGCGTCGCGTTGTTCGATCAGCCGTGTGTCCTGCCAGAGCACAAAGGGCCGTGTGCGCAGCGCAGCGCCCACTTCGCTGACCGCAAGATCAACGCTGCTCGCCACCCGCAGCGGGCCCTCGCTGTACTCGGAGCGACCGCTGCGCTCCCGCGGCAGCTGTGGAAACGCCTTGCGCAACGCGCTCTGATACGCCTCCGCGTTCCCCGGCTCGAAATCGGCCTGATACAGCCGGTCATTGAAGAACAGCAGCTCCAGGGTGCCGTCGACACCGAGGTGGCGATACGCCTTCACTCGCAACAGGTCCAGATCACGCGGCGGCACACCGGAGCGCACCTTGGCGTGATTGGATTCCTGAACCGGCGCGTAGTTTTCAGCGGTCAGGCCAGTGAACACACGGTCCACGCTGCTGTAGCTGTCGAAGCGGGCCATCAGCCTGACCGGATTCGGCTGTCGCTCGGTAAACGTCCGGTAGTCTCGCGACTCCTGGGCTTCCAGCGTCGCCAACTCGGCATCGGGCTCGATCTCTGCCGCAGCCGGGGGTGCCGCCACGACCTCCGCGTCCTCCGCGGCAGGGGGCGTCGGCGGCTCGGCTGCAAGCGGTGCGACATCGGGCGCAGCGGTCTCGGTCTTGGCTGGCTGCGCTTGCACAGGGGTCGGGGTCGGGGTCGGAGCCGCCACCGTAGCCGCCGGCGCTTGCGCCGGCTTGTCTGCTGCCGCGACGGCTGCGCTCGCAGCAGCCGGTGGCGGCTTGGCCGCGGCCGGCACCGGCGCCGGTGCCTCATCGGCAGCCGCCTCGACGCCAACGGCGGAATGTTCGCCGGCCTGGGGGTCGCCGCGATCGGCCGCCTCAGCGGTGGATGCCGCCACGACCGTTGCGGGTGGCTCAGGTCGCGCCGGGGGCTCGACCCAGGCCGAATCACCTGGAGAGAACAGCGGCTGCAGCCACGACAGCACGGCGATGACCATGACCGAGCCGGCGAGCCAGCGCAGCGGCCGCCACTGCTTCCACCAGTCGGGAGGCTCCAGCCAGTCGCGCTTCTTATTCAGGGGCGGCTTGTTCATGGCCCCATTATTCCCGGGACCCGGGCAAAGATACAAAATCCAGGCGCTGCCCATGCCAGCCGGGCCGGGCAAGCGGGCACATCGGTCGCCGGCGGCGACCCAACTTCGGTGCGGGGCCGCGCGTGCCGGCTGTTCAGCAGCAAGCCTGGCGCCGTTTCGCGTCAGTCCTCCGGCTCGTAGCCCAGATTGGGCGCCAGCCATTTCTCGGCCGTCGCCAGATCCCAGGACTTGCGGCGAGCGTAGTCCGCAACCTGCTCCTTGTTGATGCGGCCGACCACGAAATACTGCGACTGCGGATGCGCAAAGTACCAGCCGGAAACCGAGGCCCCCGGCCACATGGCCATGCTTTCCGTCAGCTGCATGCCGGTGTTGGCCTCGACATCGAGCAGCTGCCACAAGGTCTGCTTCTCGGTGTGTTCCGGGCAGGCCGCGTACCCCGGCGCTGGCCGGATGCCGAGGTATTTCTCGTCGATCAGCGCGGCATTGTCGAGACGCTCGTCGCTGGCATAGCCCCAGAACTCCTTGCGCACCCGCTGATGCATGCGCTCCGCGAAGGCCTCGGCCAGGCGGTCGGCCAGCGATTCCAGCAGTATCGCGCTGTAGTCGTCGTTGTCCTTCTTGAACGCCATGACCTTGTCGACGCAGCCCAGACCCGCGGTTACGGCAAACGCGCCGACATAATCCTGCAGTCCGCTGCCCTTGGGCGCCACATAGTCGGCCAGACAGCGATTGGGCACGCCGTCGCGGTGCTCGCCCTGCTGACGCAGGGCATGCAGCCGTGTCAGCACGGCGCCGCGCGACTCGTCCGAGTAGACCTCGATGTCGTCGTCATCAACCTGGGCCGCGGGAAACAGGCCGAACACGCCGGACGCCGTGATCCACTTCTCGGCGATCAGGCGATCCAGCATCGCATCGGCATCCTGCTTGAGCTTGCGTGCCGCTTCGCCACTGACCGGATTGTTCAGCAGATCCGGATAGCGTCCTTTCAGCTCCCAGGCGATGAAGAACGGCTGCCAGTCGATGTACTCGCGCAGTTCGGAGAGCGGATAGTCCTTGAACACGCGCACGTGCTGAACCGCGGGTCCGTGGTGGGCGTGATCGCAGGCCGGCCCCTCGCAGACCTCGTGGTCCTGCTGCAACAGCATGCGCGGCTTCATCGGACGGAAGGCGGACCAGTCGATCGGTGTCTTATTCGCGCGAGCCGCAGCCAGGGGCAAATACTTCTCCTGGCGATTCTTGCTGGCGTGGCGTTCGCGGATGCCGTCGTATTCCTTCTTGATCTCGGCAAGCAGTGCGGGCTTCTGCTCCGGCGACAGTAGCGCCGCCGCAGTCGGCACCGAGCGCGAAGCATCCTTCACCCAGACCACGCCGTGCGTGTAGGCAGGATCGATCTTGACCGCCGTATGCGCGCGCGAGGTGGTGGCGCCGCCAATCATCAATGGCAGCTCGAAACCCTGGCGCTGCATCTCCCTGGCCATGTGGACCATCTCGTCCAACGATGGCGTGATCAGCCCCGACAGGCCGATGATGTCGGCCTTCTCGGCCTTGGCCACGTCCAGGATCTTCTGCGCGGGGACCATGACGCCGAGATCGACGACATCGTAGTTGTTGCACTGAAGCACGACGCCGACAATGTTCTTGCCAATGTCATGCACGTCGCCCTTGACCGTGGCCATCACGATCTTGCCCTTGGCCTTTTCCACATCGCCCGGCTTCTTTTCGGCCTCGATGAACGGAATCAGGTAGGCCACCGCCTTCTTCATCACTCGCGCCGATTTCACGACCTGCGGCAGAAACATCTTGCCGGCGCCGAACAGGTCGCCCACGACGTTCATGCCGTCCATCAGCGGCCCTTCGATCACTTCGATCGGGCGCTTGCCATCGGCAGCCAGCTCTGCGCGCAGCTCTTCGGTATCGGCCTCGACGTTGGCATCCAGGCCCTTGACCAGCGCGTGCTTGATGCGCTCGCGTACCGGCAGGCTGCGCCAGGCCTCGTCAGCGACCTCGGGTTTGCTGCCATCGCCCTTGAACCTGGCGGCGATCTCCAGCAGACGCTCGGTGCCGTCCTCGCGCCGATTCAGCACGACGTCTTCGATCCGCTCGCGCAGCTCGGGGTCCAGCTCGTCGTAAACCACCAGAGCGCCCGCGTTGACGATGCCCATGTCCATGCCCGCCTTGATGGCGTGGTACAGGAATACCGAGTGAATCGCCTCGCGCACCGGATTGTTGCCGCGGAAGCTGAACGAGACGTTGGAGACGCCGCCCGAGATCTTCGCGCCGGGCAGGTTCTGCTTGATCCAGCGCGCGGCTTCGATGAAGTCGACACCGTAGTTGTTGTGCTCGGCAATGCCGGTTGCGATTGCAAACACGTTGGGGTCGAAGATGATGTCTTCGGGCGGGAAGCCAACTTGCTCAACCAATATCTTGTACGCACGCGCGCAGATCTGCTTGCGGCGTTCGAGATTGTCGGCCTGGCCCTGCTCGTCGAAGGCCATGACCACGACCGCGGCACCGTACTTGCGGCACAGGCGCGCTTCCTTGATGAACTTCTCCTCGCCCTCCTTCATCGAGATCGAGTTGACGATGGGCTTGCCCTGCACGCACTTGAGGCCGGCCTCGATAACCTCCCATTTGGAGGAATCGATCATCACCGGCACCCGCGAGATGTCGGGCTCAGATGCAATCAGCTTCAGGAACCGATCCATGGCGGCCACGCCATCGATCATGCCCTCGTCCATGTTGACGTCGATGATTTGTGCGCCGGCCTCGACCTGCTGCCGCGCCACCACCAGCGCAGTCGTGTAGTCACCGGCCTTGATCAGATCGCGGAACCTGGCGGAGCCGGTGATGTTGGTGCGCTCGCCCACATTCACGAAGTTGAGATTGGCGGTGAGGTTCAAAGGCTCCAGGCCCGCCAGCCGGCATACCGCCTCCGGGGTGGCGGGCGGGCGCGGCGCCAGACCCGACACGGCGGCGGCAATTGCTGCGATGTGCGGCGGCGTGGTCCCGCAGCAGCCGCCGACGATATTGACCAGACCGGCCTCGGCGAACTCGCGCAGGATGGCGCCGGTGTCTTCGGGTTGCTCGTCGTACTCGCCGAACGCATTCGGCAGGCCGGCATTCGGATAGCAGGAGACATAGCAGTCCGCGATCCGCGACAGCTCGGCAATGTACGGGCGCATGTCCTTGCCGCCCAACGCGCAGTTGAGGCCGATGGCCAGCGGTCGCGCGTGGCGCACGGAATTCCAGAACGCTTCCGTCACCTGGCCCGACAGGGTGCGGCCGGAGGCGTCGGTGATCGTACCGGAGATGATGACCGGCAGGCGCCGGTCGGCGGTCTCGAAGTAGGTCTCGCAGGCAAAGATCGCGGCCTTGGCGTTGAGCGTGTCGAATATGGTCTCGATCAACAGCAGATCAGCCCCGCCATCCACCAGGCCGCGGATCTGTTCCACATAGGCGTTGACCAGCTCGTCGTAGCTGACGTTGCGCGCGCCCGGATCGTTGACGTCGGGGCTGATGCTGCAGGTGCGGCTGGTCGGGCCCAGGGCGCCGGCGACGAACCGCGGGCGATCCGGCGTCTTCTGCGTCCAGGCATCGGCGGCCTGTCGCGCCAGCTTCGCCGCCTCCAGATTCAGCTCATTGGCCAGCGACTCCATGCCGTAATCGCGCAGGGAATTGACCTGCGCGTTGAAGGTATTGGTCTCGATCAGGTCGGCGCCGGCCTCCAGATACTTGCCATGAACCTCGCGGATGATGTCCGGTTGCGTCAGCACCAGCAGGTCGTTGTTGCCCTTGAGGTCCTGACCCCAGTCGGCGAAGCGCGCGCCCCGGTAGTCGGCTTCTTCCAGCCGGTAACGCTGAATCATCGTGCCCATGGCACCGTCAATGACCAGAATGCGCTGACGCAGCAGCGCCTCAAGTTGGGCGTAGGCGGGATGAGCTTGCATGGCCGGTTGCACGTGCGAAAGTATGAGCGTGGAGTATATCTCTTTATGCGGATAAGCGGATATTGACATTGGGGCCACGCCGCTCGCCGCTCGTCCGCCGTTTGCCCCCTCGCATCCCCTCGTCGTCCCCGCTGCCGGATTTCAGGTTTAAGGTTCATCCACTGCTTCCGCATGGCGCAGTTCCGAGGCGAAAGCCCGGCACTAGGCCCCGGACTGGCAACCTGCTCCCCCAACCCGGATCCCCCAACTATTCCGGGTTCTTGATGGCCAGACCCCCGTCTGGCCATTTTTTTGCCTGAAATTCGCCAAGGCCGCGCGAACCGGCCATCAACAAGCCGGCCACCATCGGCTAATATGCGCCGCCTTTTTTATTCAACCTGTTGGATTCCACAGAGATTTTTATGTCGTTCAAGAAGTGGCGCTGTCTGATTTGCGACTATGTCTATGACGAAGAAGCCGGCGCTCCCAGCGACGGCATTGAGCCCGGCACCCGCTGGGCCGATGTCCCCGAGTCCTGGACCTGCCCGGACTGCGGCGCGTCCAAGGCCGACTTCCAGATGGTCGAAATCGACTGAACCCACGCCATGAGCCAGTTCGATCAGGTTTCCGTGCTGAAAAAGGCCAACGTCTACTTCGACGGGCGCTGCATCAGCCACACGGTGTTGTTGGCCGATGGCAGCCGCAAGAGTATCGGTGTGATTCTGCCCTCCACGCTGCACTTCACCACCGGCGCGGCCGAAGTCATGGAACTGCTGGAAGGCCGGTGCCGCGTGACTCTGGCCGGTGAGCGCGTTGCCCGGGAGTACGCGGCGGGGCAGTCGTTCTCGGTGGCAGCCAACTCGGCCTTTGATATCGAGACGCTGGAGACGCTGCACTACGTCTGCCACTTCGGCTGAACAAGCGCCGGCATAGGCTCGGGTTTTGAGCCTGAGCCTGCCTATAACGATGCAATCCCCGAAAAGTGGAGCGCATCGATGCAGTCATCTCTCGCCCTGTCAGCCGCGCCGTCCGCAGCTTCCGCAGCGCCGTTGGTCAGCAAACGACTCGCGCAGCGGCGTGCCGTGCCGAATAGTCATCAGCAAGCCCAAGAGCGGAGCCCGACCTCCGCGGGAGTGAAGCCGATGCCTCGAACCGCCAGCACCGCGGCCGCCGCCGATGCGAAGCTGAGCCTCTGGTGCCGCACACTCTGCGACAGCCTTGGCGGCGACCATGTGCTGGGCACCGCGGCGACGGGGCAGCCGTCCATCCGCACCCCCGATCAAGGCCGCGTCGACATCCAGGCCCGCGGCCAGGACATCGAGTTCGTGGCCGCCGCCTGGCCGCTGGTTGACGAGCTGGGGTTCAAGCGCAGCTACCGGCGCGAACTGTCTGTCCGCATCTCGGCGCAACGCGAGGCCGCGGTTGCCGCGCTGGATCTCCAGCGCCGCCTGCTGCAACCCTATGCCCAGGCCTTGAGTGAAGAGCGCCGCCGCGCCAGCGCCTATCGCGAACAGCTGCGCTCCATCGCCACCTGCCTCAGCCAGGCCGGATTCGGCCCGCGTGAGCGGCATGTGGTCGGCCGCAGCGTGCAGGCGCAGAAGCCGCACGGCGTGCTCGAGGATCACGGCCTGCGCCTGCCAACCACCAGCACCACCTGCGTGACCCCGCACGAGGACAGCGCAATAGCGGCGATCGAAGTCCGCGGCCTGTCACTGGGCGAGGTCGAGGCCGTGCACGCTTTCCTGAATCAGCTGGTGGCGCAGCGCGTACCCAGCCTGCAGCTTTGCGCCTAACCGCGGAGTTCGCCGCCTGTGGTTTCGACTCGCCAAACCGGCTAAGCAGCGCCGGCCACCGCACGCAATACCGCCAGATCCTCGGTGGAAAGCTCGCGCTCGGCGCGGGTCATCGCCCGTTCACGCTGACGCGCGGCAACCGCGCACAGGCTGGCGTCTCCGGCCATGGCCAGCGCGTTCAGGGCTTTCTGCAAACGGATCGCAACCTCGATCACGCCAGCGCCGTCGCGCGCAATCACGCCGAAGGCATCCTCAAACAGATCGTCGGGAATCAGCCTCGGCACCGCGATGCGGTCGTAGCACTGTGGCTTCAACTCGCGCGGTGGCTGCGCCAGCTGCGCGAGCACACGAGTCAGGCGGCCGACGATGTCGATTGCCGTTCCCGGATCGTTGATGCCGGGAGATAGCGCGCGTCCCGCAATTTCACCGAGCACGACCAGACCAAATCTGGGGTCGTCGTCGAACACCCGGGTATTGCCGATCACAAAGGCCTTGCGGATGGCCGCCAGATCCTCATCAGTGGGTTCGCGATCGAGTCGGGCGATCGCGCGTCCGGGCACGGCAAACGCCCCCGGCAATGCCGCTACGGAGAGGCGGCAGGATGCCGAGCGCGCCCAGGCCTGCAGAGCCTCCATGTCGATATGTTGTACATAGCCGATGACCTCTGACTCGACCGCCACCCTCGACGGCGCAGCATCGTCCACAGCGATGCCGCACAGGGTCGGCGCGGCGAGCCGGCGTCTCAGCGCCTCAGTTGCAGCGTGTTCAGCCTTGTCGATGATGTTGCCTAGCCGACCCAGGCGCGCGATCCGATCAACCCAGCGCACAAAGGTCAGGATCACCACGGCAAACACGGCAGTCATCAACACGAACAGCGTGAACCGGGCGCCAGCCTCGAAGTAGTCGTTCTTCAGCGCGGTCAGAGCGACGATGCTGAAGATGAAAGCGCCGATGAAGGTCGAGAGCGCGTTCTGCGACACATCGTCGGAGACCACCAAGGCAAACGACCGTGGGGTCGCGGTGGAACTGGCGGATGCGTAGGCCGAGACCATCGACGTGACCGCCAGCGTTGCTATCACCAGCATGCTTGCGGCCATCACCGACAGCAGCACTTCTATGGACTCCGCCTTGAGATCCGGCGCAAGCGCGGCAATGAAGGTGCCGTCGGCCGCCTTGGCAGCGAACGCCGCGGCTACCGACAGAATGCAAAACCCCAGGGGCTTGACCCAGAGCCGCTCTCGGAATCGACGCAACAGGAAGCGCAGCCGCGAAAGCTCCCGCATCATGTCTGATCCTCCGTCAGGGGCTGGCCGTCAGGTGGCCGGTTCAGCCGCACTTCGAATAGCCGCAGTCCAGGCAGGTGGGACACCCGTCCTTCATCACCATGTCGCCGCGGCACTGCGGGTCCGGGCACAGGGCGACGGCCTGCGGCATGGCTTCCGCGCTTCGCACCCCCGCGGCAGCGGGCGCCGTCGCAGGCAGCGGCGTGCTCAGCGCTCCGTGCTTGCGCTCGTACTGGGCCGCCAGCACCTCTACATCCTGCTCGTGGCCCGCCTCATCCAGAAAGCCGCGCTTGTGCAGCTCCTGCTGGATCGACCAGGCGATTGCCGCTACCTCGGAGTCATGCACCAGGCCCTTGCCGGTCTTGGTCTTGCCGTACCAGACCGGGCCCCGGTCCCAGGACACCTTGCGCAGATCGGCCAGCGCCTTGACCAGAAAGCCCCCGCGCGCCGCCAGTGAAAGCGTGCGCATGGTCGCCGAGACCCATTGATGCTCGGCCGAGGTCTGGCCGGCCGGCACGAAGAATTCCAGCGGCCGCTCGATGCACAGCGCCCGACCATTGGCGCGGCCGCAGACGACGCCAAAGCCAATGACGAAATACATGGTCTTGCGCCCACTGGATGAGGTCAGCGTGATCTTGGTGGTGACCGAGTCCCAGCTGCCCTCTTCGCGCCGGTCGATGCGCAGCGTCAGCGGATTGAGATCGGCCGCCGCGTCATTCGCGGACTCCTGCCGAAACACGGACCAGCCGACGATGCGCTGCGGGATCGAGGTGGCGGCAGCCTTGGGCGTGGCCTTGCTCTTGGGTTTGGTGTCCTGGGCGCTCATGTCCTCAACCTCACAGTTTCCCGTAATAGCCCTCTTTCAGGGCGTCATATAAGTTGGCGGCGGTATAGCTGCGGCCCTCGTACTCGACCATCGCGTCCCCCGGTAGCCGCGTACGCGTGCCGTCCGCCAGCTGGAACTCGTAGACGGTGGCCGCAAGGTCGGACTCGCTGACCAACACGCCCTGATGCACCGACGGGTTGTAGCGGAACGTCGTGCAGCCCTTGAGCCCCTGATCGATGGCGTACAGATACAGGTGCTCGAAGTCCTCGAACGGATAGTCCGCCGGCACGTTGATCGTCTTCGAAATCGACGCGTCGACCCAGCGCTGCGCCGCCGCCTGCACGCCGATATGCGCGCGCGGATCCGTGTCCGCAGCCGTGGCACGGAACGCATCCGGCAGTGCATCCGGCGTCAGCGTGTCGTCCACCTGCTGGCGATAGGCCCGCAGCTCGTAGGAGTCCATGCGGATCGCGCGCTTGGCCTTCTCCCCCGGCACGATCATGTTGCGGATGTAGCTGTGCGCAAAACTCGGCTCTATGCCGTTGCTGGCGTTGTCACCCACCGAGGCCGCCATCGTGCCCGTCGGCGCGATCGACGTGGCGTGGGTGTAGCGCGCACCCACTTCCGCCAGTTGCTCGACCAGCTCCGGCGCGATCGTCGCCAGCCGCTGGAAGTAGCGCGAGTAGCGCGCATGCAGCACCCGCCCCGGCAGGGTCTGTCCGACCGAGTAGCCATCACGCGCCAGCTCTGGGCACAGGGCAAACAGCGCCGGGGTCAGCTCGAACTCCTCCAGCAGGATCGGTGCGGGACCCTTCTCACGCGCGATCTCAAGTGCGGCCCGCCAGTTGCCGATTGCCAGACGCTGCGTGACCTCCTCTGTAAAACGTACCGAGGCCTCGGCGCCGTACTTGATGCCCAGCATCGCCAGCGCCGACCCCAGCCCGAAGTAGCCCATGCCGTGACGGCGTTTGCGTTCGATCTCGCCGCGCTGTCCGGGCAGCGGCAGGCCGTTCATCTCCACCACGTTGTCCAGCATGCGGGCGAACACCTGCACGACCTGGTCATAGGTGTCCCAGTCGAACTCGGCCGCTGCCGTGAACGGCTTTCTGACCAGGGCGGCGAGATTGACCGAGCCCAGCAGGCAGGAGCCGAACGGCGGCAGCATCTGCTCGCCGCAGGGATTGCTGGCGCGGATGTCCTCGCAGAACCACAGCGGGTTCTCGCGATTGACCTGATCGATCAGGATGAACCCGGGGTCGGAATACTCATAGGTTGAGCGCATCACCAGATCCCACAACGCCCGCGCCGGCAGGCTGCGATAGACCCTGCACGCGGTCTCGCCGCGCTCGTTGCGCGTGTAGTCCGGCTCATCTGCGGGCCACCGCCGCCATACCAGCGGCCCTTGCGTCATCTCTTCCGGAAACGCCGGAAACACCAGCGGCCATTCGGCGTCCGCGCGCACCGCGGCGATGAAGGCGTCGGAGATCAGACAGGACAGATTGAAGGCCCGCAGCCGCCCGTTCTCGCGCTTGGCCGTAATGAAGTCCTGGATGTCCGGGTGGCTGATATCGAGACAGCCCATCTGCGCGCCACGCCGCCCGCCAGCGCTGGAGACGGTCTTGCACACCGCATCAAATACGTCCATGAACGGCAGCGGGCCACTGGTGGCAGCGCCGGCGCCGGCCACGATGGCGCCACGCGGACGCAGCGTGCTGAAGTCGTAGCCGATGCCGCAGCCGGCCTTGAGCGTCAGCGCGGCCTCGGTCGCGGCCTGCATGATGCCGGCCATCGAATCCTCGATGGTGCGCGACACCGTGCAGTTGATCGTCGAGACATCGGGCTTCAGCGCCTCGGCGCCGGCATTGGCCATGATGCGGCCGCCAGGCCAGGCATAGCGCAGCGCCTGATAGAAACGCTCCTCCCAGTCACCGGGCCGCGCCTCCGGGCGCGCCAGCGCCTTTGCCAGCCGGCGCCGCAACCCGTCGAGATCCTCGCCGGGCAGAAAGTACTTGGCCTGCGCGATCAGCGCCGACGCCTCCTGCAAAGGCAGGAGCTCCAAGGAAGGGCGATGCTTCATAATCCGGGTCCCATGCGCGACTGGGACAGCCATCCTAGCGCGTCGGCCCCCAGAATGACGGACGAGATTGCCCAGCCATGACCCAGACCTCTCCCAGCGCCCGGTTCCGCACCGCCCTAGCCGCCGAAAAGCCCCTGCAGATCGTGGGCGCGGTCAACGCCTTTTCGGCCCTTTTGGCTCAGCGTGCCGGCCACAAGGCGCTGTACGTCTCCGGCGCCGGCGTCGCCAACGCCAGCTTCGGCCTGCCGGATCTGGGCATCACCATGCTCAACGACGTCTGCGAGGACGTACGCCGCATTACCGGCCGTGTCGAACTGCCGGTGCTGGTCGATATCGATACCGGTTGGGGCAGCGCCTTCAATATTGCACGCACCGTCAAGGAGATGGAGCGCGCCGGCGCCGCCGTCGTGCACATCGAAGACCAGGTGCAGGCCAAGCGCTGCGGCCACCGCCCGGGCAAGGCGATCGTGTCCAAGGACGAGATGGTCGATCGCATCAAGTCTGCGGTGGATGCCCGCAACGATCTGCTGATCATGGCGCGCACCGACGCGCTGGCCGTGGAAGGCCTGCAGTCGGCCATCGATCGCTCGATCGCCTGTGTCGAGGCGGGCGCCGATTTCATTTTTGCCGAGGCCATGACCGATATCGGCATGTACAAGCAGTTCGTCGACGCGGTAAAGGTGCCGGTGCTGGCCAATATCACCGAGTTCGGCGCCACCCCGCTGTACAGCAAGGATGAGCTGGCGGGGCAAGGCGTGGGCATGGTGCTGTATCCGTTGTCGGCCTTCCGGGCGATGTCGCGCGCCGCCGAGACCGCCTATGCCGCCATCCGCAAGGACGGCCACCAGCGCAACGTCGTCGACAGCATGCAGACCCGCAAGGAACTCTACGAAGTGCTGGACTACCACCAGTACGAGCAGAAGCTGGACGCCCTGTTCCAGAAAGGCTGATCCGGGGCCTCCATGAGCCTGCGTCGTCTGCGTTGGCTGCCGATCCTGGGGGCGCTGCTGGCCTTGGGTGCCTGCAGCCTGACGCAGCTGGCCTATAACCGCCTCGATCTGGTCGCGCGCTGGCACCTCTCGGATTACGTCAGTCTCGATGCCGACCAGGAGCAGCAGTTTGACGCCGCCTTTGCCGAACTTTGGGCCTGGCACCGGCGCAATGAGCTGCCGCAGTACGCTGAAGAGCTGCGCGCATTGGCAGCAGCCGTCGAGCAGCCGCTGACGCAGCCGATGCTCGAAAAGCTGCTGCAACGCCTGAAAGCGCGACAGGCGGCCGTTCTGGAGCAGTTCGCCACGCTGACCTGCGCGCTGGCGCCCCGCCTGACCGATGCGCAGGTGGATGAGCTGCTGACCGCATTGGCCGAGGCGCGCACCGAGTTCTCGGAGGACGAGGTGGAGATCCCCGAGGCGAAGCGGCGGCGCAACGACGAGCGCGAGGTGCTCAGCCAGTTGCGCCGCTGGCTGGGCAGCCTGACGGCGTCTCAGCGCGAGCTGATTGGCGAATGGGGGGCACAGCACAGCCCGGTCAGCGCGGCGTGGCTGGCCGCTCAGCGCCGCTGGGATGCAGCGGTCGCCGAGGCGCTGGCGGATCGCGATCAGGCCGCCTTCTGCGCCCGCGCGCGAACGCTGATCGTTGACCGTTCGCAGCTGTGGACCCCAGCCGAACGCAGCGCCTTTGCATCCAGCCGGCTGCAGTGGATGAATCTGGTGGAAGCGCTTTCGCAGACGGCCACGACAGCGCAGCGCAAGTATCTGCGCAAGCGGCTGTTGGCGCTGGCCGAGGATTTCGACGCGCTGGCCGCTGCCCCGGAAGGCCCGGCAAGCCCTTGATCGCCCGCCGGATCAATGGGTGTTATTCCTCAGACCATCGTCTAGACTTGCAACCCGTTTGCCTCGGGACGGCCGGTGCGCGCGCTGCAAGGCACGGAGATCGCGAGGTTTTTTGCTTTTAGTTTGAGATCACGGAGCTTTACATGCCGGTCAAACTTGCCGTGCTCAAGGAAACACGCGCCAACGAGCGCCGCGTCGCCTTGGTTCCCGCTGTCGCCGACAAGCTCGGCAAGCT
>JBFJJW010000083.1:0-13631 GCA_041612095.1 Solimonas sp.
ATCGAGGCTGATGCCCGCCTTCAGCGTGACAAAGGGTCTGCCGCGGGCCATGCGCGAGACAAAGCCGCGGTTGATCCGCAACGCCTCTGCGGCCATCAAGCCCACGTCCACCTCGATTCCACCGGCGCGCAGAGCGGCAATGCCCCGGCCTGCCACCTTGGGATTGGGGTCCTGCATTGCCACCCACACGCGACCCACACCCGCGCTCAGCAAGGCGTCTATACAAGGTGGTGTGCGGCCGTGGTGGGCGCAGGGCTCGAGGCTGACAAACACATCCGCACCGCGCGCGCGCGCGCCGGCCTCTGCCAGGGCCAGCACTTCCGCATGTGCGTGGCCGGCACGCAGGTGCGCGCCGGTGCCGACAGGCTGACCGTCGCGTGCGATCACGCAGCCAACACGCGGATTCGGGTGCGTGCTCAGGCGTCCTCGTTCAGCCAGACGCAGTGCCTGCGCCATCAGGCTGGCGGCCAGTTCAGGGGTCATGGCCGAGCAGCCGCAGCGCGATTCCGCGGCAGCCGCACCCTACAGCACTGGACAGGATGGAGTGGCATACCTGCACTCAGCCCTTGGCGAGCTTCGTGTCCTCGCCTAATCTGCGCGCGTCCTTCTTCTTCGGTGCGTCGCCTTCAGGGTTGCCGGTAATCAGCGGCAGCTGCGAGCGCCGCTCCTCGGCGCTGGGCAAGGTCTGCAAACGGTCAATCTCCTCGCGGAAGGCGTTGACATCCTCGAAGCTGCGATAGATCGAGGCAAACCGCACATAGGCGACATGGTCCAGGTCGCGCAGCTCTTCCATGACCCATTCGCCGAGCTGGCGCGAAGGTACTTCGCGCTCACCGCTGGCGCGCAGCTTGCGCATCACTGCGTCGATCGCATGGTCAACGCGCTCGGGCGCTACCGGGCGCTTGTAGATCGCATGCTCGACGCCTTGGCGCAGCTTGTCCTCGCGGAACGGTTCCGGGTCGCCGCTGCGCTTGATGATGTTCGGCATCTGCAGCTGCGCCCGCTCAAACGTGGTGAAACGCCCGCCGCACTGCTCGCATTCACGCCGGCGGCGCACCTGGGTGCCATCCTCGGCCAACCGCGAGTCTACGACCCGGGTATCCAGCGTCTTGCAGAAGGGACAGTACATTTCGCTTAGGCCGCTCGACGGCCGTGATCGCGCCGGCGAAGCTGCGCCTCGCCTCGGAGATCGCCTGTGGCGTGCCTAGGCCGCACGCGAAATCGAGCCGTAGACCGGGAAGCCGGCGCAGAGCTGCTCGACTTCGCCCCTGACCCGCAGCACCGCCGCATCAACGTCGCCGCCGGCGCTCATCGTATCGATCAGGTCCGCTATCCAGTGCGCCACCCGGGCCATGTCCGCTTCGGCAAAGCCACGCGTGGTCGAGGCCGGCGACCCTAGACGCAGGCCCGAGGTGACAAACGGCGACTTCGGGTCGTTCGGCACCGAGTTCTTGTTGACGGTGATGTGCGCACGCCCGAGAACTGCCTCGGCGTCCTTGCCGGTCACGTTCTTGGCGACCAGGTCCAGCAGGAACAGGTGATTGTCGGTACCGCCCGACACGACCTTGTAGCCCCGATCCAGAAACACCTTGGCCATCGCCCGGGCGTTGGCCACCACACGCATCTGATAATCCTTGAAGCTCGGATCCAGGGCTTCCTTGAAGGCAACTGCCTTGGCCGCTATCACATGCATCAGCGGCCCGCCCTGGATTCCGGGGAACACGGCCGAATTGAGCTTCTTGTAGAACTCCTCGCTCTGGCCACGGCTGAGGATGATGCCGCCGCGCGGACCACGTAGCGTCTTGTGCGTGGTGCTGGTAACCACATGCGCATGCGGCAGTGGGCTCGGGTACTCGCCCGCAGCCACCAGACCCGCGACATGCGCCATGTCGACCCAGAAGATGGCGCCGACCTGATCGGCGATCTCGCGCATGCGCTTCCAGTCCTTGACCCGCGAGTACGCCGAAAACCCGCCGATGATCATCTTCGGGCGCGCTTCATGCGCGATCCGCTCCATCTCGTCATAGTTGATGACACCGGACACCGGATCCAGACCATAGGGCACGATCTTGTATTGCTTGCCCGAGAAATTCGCCGGATTGCCGTGGGTCAGATGCCCGCCCTGCGCCAGGTTCATGCCCATGACGGTGTCACCCGGCGAGACCAGCGCCAGGAAGATCGCGGCATTGGCTTGCGCACCGGAATGCGGCTGTACGTTGGCGTAGTCGCAGTCGAACAGCTTCTTGACGCGCTCGATCGCCAGCGTTTCCGCGACGTCGACATGCTCGCAACCGCCGTAGTAACGCTTGCCGGGATAACCCTCGGCGTACTTGTTGGTCAGCGCGCTGCCCTGGGCTTCCATCACGGCCGGGCTGGCGTAATTCTCGGACGCAATCAGCTCGATGTGCGCTTCCTGCCGCGCGGATTCGGCAAGAATCGCTGCGTTGAGCTCGGAATCAAACTGGGCAAGGGTCTTGGCGTTGGTCCACATCTTGAAGTTCACTCGGAAACGTTAATTGACCCGCTCGACGGGCCCCACTAAGGGCACCCGGCTGCGGACGAGCTTCTCACACCGCTGGCGGCGGCCCGCCGCGGCCATACCATTCAATCCACGACTTCCAGCATCAGATCCAGTGCGGCGCGTGCCGGCCGGGCAACCTCCGGCGGCACCCGGATGCGATTGACGGTATGGCCCGCGACCACGCTGTCCAGCACCCACGCCAGGTGCTGAGGGTCGGTGCGGAACATCGTCGAACACATGCACACCGTCGGCGACATGAACTCCACGGAAACATCCTTGGATTTCATCTCGTCGGCCAGTCGGTTGACCAGATTCAGTTCGGTGCCGACCAGCCAGTGTTCGCCGGGCTGCGAGGCCCTTACGGTACGCAGGATGTACTCGGTGGATCCGACGTAATCCGACTTCTCGCAGACCTCGAACGCATTCTCGGGGTGGCTGATCACCTTGCCGTCCGGGACGCGGCTGCGGAAGTTATCGATATGTGCGGGCTGGAACATCTGGTGGACCGAGCAGAAGCCCTTCCACAAGATCATCTTGGCCTTGCGTATGGCCTCTGGGGTGTTGCCTCCCAGTGGCTTGGCGAAGTCCCAGACCACCATCTCGTCCAGCCCGATGCCCATCTTGTGGGCGGTATTGCGGCCCAGATGCTGGTCCGGGAAGAACAGCACCTTCTCGCGCCGGGCGAAGGACCATTCCAGTACCGCGCGCGCATTGCTGGAGGTGCAGACGATGCCACCGTGGCTGCCGCAAAACGCCTTCAGGTCGGCGGCGGAATTGATGTACGTGACCGGCGTCACGTGTGCGTCGGGGTCGAGCACTTCGGCGAGCTCGGTCCAGCACTTGCGGACCTTGACCAGGTTGGCCATATCCGCCATCGAGCATCCGGCCGCGAGGTCCGGCAGGATCACGGTGCGCTGACCGTCGGTGACGATATCAGCGACCTCGGCCATGAAATGCACGCCGCAGAAGACGATGAACTCGGCCTGCGAGGTCGCGGCCAGTTGCGACAGCTTCAGTGAGTCGCCGGTGAAATCGGCATGCTTGAAGACTTCATCGCGCTGGTAATGATGGCCCAGGATGCAGAGACGATCGCCCAGCAGTTTCTTTGCCGCGACGATGCGTGCATCGCACTCGCCGTCGTCCAGCAGATTGAATTCGTCGATTTTGAGAGCGGCGGCCATGGTCACAGCCTCCTGCGGTCAGCTGGCAGAATAATTAACAAGCCATTGTAGCTGGCTTTGACCCCAGCCACTATGGGTTGTAAGTTGATCAGGGCGTGGGCGCAGCCTCACAGCTACCCGCCACGGTGCCGGGAAGCACCGTGCACAGCAGCGCCTCCACGGTCTTGGTCACTGCCGTGTCTCCGGTACCGATCACCAGCTTGCCGGTGATCTTGATCGCGGAGGTAGTGGCCTCCGGCAGCTGTGACACCGCCAAGCCGGCCGCTGTCGCACCGTTACCAATCAGCACCTTGGCCGTATCCCCACTGCTCCAGGTCACATGACGCGTAATGCGCTGGCTGCGCCCGGACAGGTAATGGCCGGTGGCGGAGAACTGCTGCGCACTCAGCGCGGTGATGGTCGCAACCTCAGGGGATACGCTCAAGGTGTCGAGCGTGTCGTCCACCACGGTGAGCATGACCGGATTGCTGCTGATCTCTGCGGTGGCGTCGCTCTCCTTGTACGTGGAGGTCAGCACCGCGGTGCCGACGGCGAGCCCGGACACCAGGTTGCGCTGGCCCAGCAGGCCCGGGACGGCAATCGTCGGTTTGTCCGAGGTATAGGTCACCTGCCCTGTCACATCCTGGGTTTCGCTGGTGCCGGCAAATGTGGCCACGGTCTTCAAGGCGTCGGTGGTGCCGTTGATCAGTTCATCATTGGGAGCGCTGGAAAACTCGCGGGTCAGCGTCAGGCCGGTCAACGGCCGCACGTTGACGGTTGCCGTCAGCCCTTGTGCAGGCGCAAAGCCTTCGCACAAGGGAAACTGGGCACGCGCGGTCAACTCCGGCCCTGCGGCTACGCCCACCACGACGCCGGTAGCGGAACCGATGGTGGCCACTTCGGCGTTGGGTGTGGCAAAGCTCCATGCCGCAAGATCGGTGACATTGAGGTCGTAGCCATCGATGACGGTGCGCACCGAGATGGCGCTGGCCGTCTTCGGCGCCACACTCAGACTGGCCGGTGAAATGCTGAACGAGGTCGGCGAACGTACCTCGACGTCATAAGTCGCGGTAAGCCCAACAAATTCGCCGGTAATGGTGGCGGTGCCCTCGCTTACCGGCAGCAGCGTGCCCGAGGCGTAGGCGAGTTCCGGATTGTCGGGCAACTGGATATCGCCGTTACTGACCCGGATCCGCGCCGGATTCGACGACGTCCAACGTCCGCGCGCGCTGTAGTCGCCGCGCTGCCCATCGCTGAATACGCCCACCAGCTGCAGCTGGTGACGGAAGCAGCGATATACCTTGTTGTCGTTGAAATCCGCCTGATTGACGCGCAGTCGCGCAATCTCCAGCGATTCCAGCTTGTTGCCATCGCCGATCCCGCTGATATCGCAGGCGGACAAGCTCAGCGCCAGCAGGATCGGAGCGAAGCAAGCAATGCGGTTGAACCGGGCATGAAGCGCCATGTGCGGGAATCCTTGGAGTATTTCGGTTTTCAGGCCGGTTTGGCCGGAACGTCCTTGGGCTGGACCGTGGAGCGTACGTGGAGTTCCCGCAACTGGCGGGCATCCACGGCACTGGGGGCGTTCGTCAGCGGACAGTGCGCGGTCTGCGTCTTCGGGAATGCGATGACCTCACGGATCGACTGTCCGCCCGCCATCAACATCACCATGCGATCGATGCCAATGGCCAGGCCGCCGTGCGGTGGCGCGCCGTAGGACAGCGCTTCAAGCAGAAAGCCGAACTTCTCCTGCTGCTCTTCGGCACCGATGCCGAGCAACTCGAACACCGCCTGCTGCACGTCCGGCCGGTGAATGCGAACCGAGCCACCGCCGAGTTCCACGCCGTTGACGACGATGTCGTAGCCCTGCGAAAGGATGGTACCCGGATTGGCCTTCAGCGCTTCAGCGTCAAACGGCTTGGGCGCAGTGAACGGATGATGCAGGGAAACCCAGCGGCCACTGTCACGGTCGTCCCACTCGAACATCGGCCAGTCGACCACCCACAACGCACGCCAGCCTTCGGTGGTCAGCTTCATATCGTTGCCGGCCTTGAGGCGCAACGCCCCCAGCGCATCGCAGACCACCTTCCACTTGTCCGCGCCAAAGAAGATCACATCGCCGTCTTCGGCGCCGGTGCGCTCGAGTATGCCGCTCAGTGCGCTGTCGTGCAGGTTTTTGACGATTGGCGACTGCAGGCCGTCACGCCCCTTGGCCTTGTCGTTGACGACGATGTACGCCAGCCCCTTGGCCCCGTAGACCTTTACGAACTCGGTGTACTTGTCGATCTCGCTGCGCGAAAGCCTTTCGCGCCCACCAGGTACGCGTAGCGCCGTGACCCGACACTTGGGGTCGTTGGCCGGCCCGGAAAAGACCTTGAAGTCGACATCCGCAACCAGATCCTTGATCTCGACCAGCTGCAGCGGGTTGCGCAGGTCCGGCTTGTCGGATCCATAGCGCTCCATCGCCTCGGCGTAGCTCATGTGCGGCAGTTCGCCGAGATCGACGCCCAGCGCGTGCTGGAACAGATCCCTCACCAGCTCCTCGATGATCGCCATGATCTGCTGCTGATCGAGGAACGAGGTTTCGACGTCCAGCTGCGTGAACTCCGGCTGCCGATCGGCGCGCAGATCTTCGTCGCGGAAGCAGCGCGCAATCTGATAATAGCGATCCAGTCCGGACATCATCAGCAACTGCTTGAACAGCTGCGGTGACTGCGGCAGTGCAAAGAACTGCCCCGGGTGGGTGCGGCTGGGCACCAGATAGTCTCGCGCACCCTCCGGTGTTGCCTTGGTCAGTATCGGCGTCTCGACGTCGATGAAGCCGTTGCGATCCATGAACGTGCGGATGCGCTGCACGACGTCGTGGCGCAACCGCAGGTTCTTCTGCATCTGCGGGTTGCGCAGATCGATATACCGATACTTGAGGCGAGTGTCCTCGCCCACGGTCTCATCCTCAGGATGGAACGGCGGCGTCTCCGCCTTGTTGAGCAGTTCGACTTCCTTGCCCAGCAACTCGACCTTGCCGGTGCGCATGTCCGGGTTCTCGGTTCCCGCCGGTCGCGCGCGTACGCGGCCGGTGATCCTCACCACGTACTCGGAGCGCAGTCGATCAGCGGCCGCGAACGCCTCCTGCGTGTCCGGATCGAATACGCACTGCAACAGCCCTTCGCGGTCGCGCAGGTCGATGAAAATCACGCCGCCGTGGTCACGGCGACGATGAACCCAACCGCAAACGCTGACTGTCTGACCCGTCAGGGTCTCATCAACCTGACCGCAATAGTGGCTACGCATCATGGATATCTGGTGAAGGGCCCGGCACCGCCGGCGCTTCCTGGTCTTGGGAGCCTAGCGGAGCAGGTCCGCAGGGCGGCGTAGTGTACCCGCGCGGGGCGGCCGGGGTCACGCGAACAGCCGGCTGCGGCACTAGCCGGCTGCGGGAGGGCTGGCCTTGGTCGCCTTGTCTACCTTGGCTGGCGCAGCGGGGGCCGCTGCCGCTGGTGCGGGCGAAGCTGCCGGGGTGGCCGCCGCATCACCGCCGCTCGCCGGCGCGCTCGCACTGTCCGATCCGGCCAGATTCTTCTTGTTGCCGGATTTGAAGTCGGTCTCATACCAGCCGCCGCCGTTCAGCCGAAAGCCGGCGGCCGAAACTTGCTTGCTCAGGCCGGGTTGCCCGCAGTTCGGACAATCGGTTGCCGGCGGATCAGACATCTTCTGCAGCAGCTCGGTCGGCTGCCCGCATTGGCTACAGACGTATTCGTAAATTGGCATGGGTTACTCGCGAAACTAGGCCCGATCTGGCCGCTATGCCCGCCCAATGGCGTCAGCGGCGCGCATTTTCAAGACTTGCCGGGCTCGCGTCCAGCACCAGAGGCATCCGGCCACCAGAGGTGAAACTCGGCGCCGACCTGCCGGGGCGCCGCCCACAGCTGTGCGCCGTGGTGGCTTGCGATACGCCGGCACAACGCCAGACCGATGCCGGAACCTTCATAGTGTTCGCTGCTGTGCAGTCGCCGGAAAACGGTAAAGATGGACTCCAGCTGGTCTTCCGGAATGCCGATGCCGTTGTCGATCACGGTCAGGTGCCAGCCTTCGCGCTCTCGCCAGGCGCGAACCTCGATGCGCAGTGGACGAGCCGGCGACCTGAACTTGAGGGCGTTGCCCAGCAGATTCTCGAACAACTGCGCCAGCAGACGGGGGTCTGCATCAAGTTCGGGAAGCTGCTCGTAGACATAGCTGACTGGCGCCACGTCGGCTCCATCGACCTTCGACAAGGTCTCCCGGACCTGGTCCAGGATCTGGTTCAGCGGCTGGCGCGCGCCGACGCGCATCTCTCGACCAATGCGCGCAAGCTGCGCCAGCGCGGCAATCAGATGCTGCAGCTGCGTCAGTCCCGCCAGCACCTCGGCCAGCCACTCCTGAGCCTGCGAATCCAGCTCGCCACCGATCCGCTGCTGCAGCAGGCGGGCGAATCCTGCCGCGTTGTGCAGCGGAGCGCGCAGATCATGCGCCGCATCGTAGGCAAACTGCTCGGCCGCAGCCGCGGCGCGCTTGTACTCGGCGACGGCCAGGCGCAGCTGGCCCTCGGTCCTGTCCCTCATCTGCAGTTCCAGCTCGAGCGCATCTGCGCGCCGCTGGATGTCCGCAGCGGCTGCGCGCGACGACGGCGCCTGCGCTACCGCGGCCGGCTGCCGCAGCGGCGACCGTGTACGCGCCAGCAGCCAAGCTGCGCCGCACCCCACCAGCACCCCCATCAGTGCAGCCAGCGCCACTGCTACTGCCATCCGTGATCCTCCCTCAGTAGGCGTTGAGCCTATCCAATCTATCGGTAGTTGATGCTCACGGCTAAACTTTGCCCCCGATCCGACGCAGCTCCCATGCAAGACAATTTACGCCGCGGCGCCCGCCATGCCATCCAAGCGGCCGCTGCGTTCGCCGTTACCGGCGCCTGTATCAAGGCCGCGGCGCCGAGCACACCGAACGAAGTCGTGGTCTTCATTCGCTGCCTGATCAGTCTGCTGGCGCTGCTGCCCTGGTTGCTACGTCTTGGTGTCGGCAGCTTGCGCACGCACAGGATCGGGGGGCACCTGTGGCGAGCGGCCTTTGGTGTGCTCGCCATGTATGCCTTTTTCTACGCGATCGGCCGACTGCCATTGGCGGAGGCCATGCTGCTGACCTACTCCACGCCCCTGTGGATTCCGTTCATCGCCTGGGCTTGGATAGGCGAGCGTCCTCCCTGGGTCGTCTTGCCTGCGACGCTGCTGGGACTCGCGGGCATCGCCCTGATCGTCAAACCCGGACACGCGGAGCTCGACTGGCTGGCGGGACTGATGGGCGTCGCATCGGGTGTGCTGGCGGCCTGCGCCATGGTCAGCATTCGGCGCATATCGGATACCGAACCCGCGTTACGCATCGTTTTCTACTTTGCGCTGATGGCCACGGCGATTTCCGCAATCCCGTTGCTGTGGGCATGGCAGACACCAAGCCTGGACGCCTTGCTGCTGCTGATTGGAGCCGGGCTGTTCGCAACGGTTGGTCAGCTGAACCTGACCCAGGCCTATAGCTACGCGCCGGCTGCGCGCGTCGGCCCGTTCACCTATACGGCCGTGCTGTTCTCCGCCGGTCTGGCCTGGCTGATCTGGGACGAGGCGCTGGACCGCTGGTCGGCGCTGGGCGCGGTGCTGGTGATCGCCACCTGCGTGATGGTCAGCTGGCGCAGGCCGGAACCCCAGCTTGAGGAGTAGCGACTCCGAATCGCGGCGCTAGGCCTCAGGCTCCGGCGCCGCCAGGGTTTCGATGCGGATGTCGGCAAAGCTTTTCAGTCCGCTGCTGAAATACCGGTAGGCCGCCGCAGCCTGTTCAGGTGCGCCCTTGAACCCGAACTCGATATGTCGCGGCCGGTCGACGCCTCCGCGAAACGGCAGGCTGGAGAGTCTGATCTGCGGATAGCGCGACAGCGTGGCCGACATCAGCGGCAAGAGGTCGCCCTCGCCACTGGTTCCAATCGCACGCAGGCGAAACTCGACCGCAGGTCTGGCCGTGCGCAGCGATACCAGTTCATGATCGAGTACCCACTCAAGCATCGGCCAGGCCATTTCCGGAAACCCGGGAACGAAGTAGCACTGCCGCAGCGCAAAGCCGGCGACACGATTGACCGGATTCGGGATCAAACGTGCACCCTGCGGAAAATCGGCCATCAGCACCCGGTTCGGATGTGCGGCTTCGCCATACTGGTTGACGATCAGCGCCGCCGCCTCCGCATGGCGCACGAGCGGTAGATTGAAGGCTCGCGCGGCCGCCTGGCGCGTGCAATCGTCGGGCGTCGCGCCGATACCGCCACAAGAAAGCACCACGTTGCCTCGTTGATTGGCGCTCGCTATGGCCTCGGCAATCGCTGCCTCATCATCCGGCAGGAACCTTGCCCAGCCCAGCTCCAGACCGCGTGCCGCAAGTAGCTCGATAAGCTTGGGAAAATGCCTGTCCTGACGCTTGCCGGACAGCAGTTCATCACCAATTACCAGCAGACCTATCGTCGCCATCGCCATCGTCTCGCCCAAAGACCGAGGGCGGCTGCTGCCGCCCTCGTCTGTCACTCCAATCCGCTAGCCAGCCAATCGGGCGCTTACTCCACTGCCCAGCCGTACTTGTCGACCGCGTTGAAGATGTCGGTCTCGGTGACGATACCGATCACCTTTTCACCCTGTTTCACGGTCAGCCGGCTGAAGTTGTGATCCGTGATCTTGGCTGCGGCGTCGCGAATGCTGAACTCGGCCGGCACCGAGACTACCGGCCGCGTGCAGACGTCCTTGACCCGCGTCGTGGCTGGGTTCTTGCCCGCACGCACAATCTTGGACACGATGTCACGGCGCGTGACGATGCCCCAGTTGCCGTCCGCATCGGGATCAACCACAACCGAACTGATGTCGTTGTCGGTCATCACGTGCATCGCGCTCTCCACGGTCTCGGTGTCAGAGACGGTGATCAGCGAACGGGTCATCAGGTCGGCCACGGTGTGCGGGACGCGACCGGAGTCGAGCATCTCCTCCAGCGGCTGCAGCAGGCGGCGAATCTCGCGCTGCTTGCGCTCCTTGATCAGCTGCTCCTGCTGCGCCTTGCGCTTGGCCTCGAGGTCCACGCCACCTTCAATGCGCTCGATCAGTGCGTCGGCAAACTGACTGGTGCCCACTTCGGTGGCGCCGTCGATCTGGCGCGCAAAGTCGTACGTCACGATGCCGTCGGAGACCACCTCCGGATAGGCCAGCGTGATCAGGTCCGCAGCCTCCTTCCAGCCCATGTACTCCAGCATCATCACGCCGGAGAACAGCAGCGAACCCGGATTGACCTTGTTGAGATTGGCGTACTTGGGTGCAGTGCCGTGGGTTGCCTCAAACACGGCCACGTTGTCGGCGATGTTGGCGCCCGGCGCGATACCCATACCACCAACTTCCGCGGCAATGGCGTCGGAAAGGTAGTCGCCGTTGAGATTGGGGGTGGCCAGCACGTCAAACTCATCCGGTCGCAGCAGCATCATCTGGAACATGATGTCGGCGATGCGATCCTTGATGACAATCTTGCCTTCCGGCTGCTTGCCCTTGTACTCGTTGTAGAGCTGTTCTTCGGTGATCGTGACCGCTCCGAACTCCTCGCGGGCCACTTCGTAGCCCCAGTTGCGGAAAGCACCTTCCGTGAACTTCATGATGTTGCCCTTGTGCACCAGGGTCACCGATTCACGCCCGTTGTCGATCGCGTACTGAATCGCCTTGCGCACCAGACGCTTGGAGCCAAATGCGGAAATCGGCTTGATGCCGATACCGGCACCCTCGAAGAACTTGGCCTTCATCTCCTCACGCAGGAACTTGGCAACCTTTTCGTTCTCCGGCGTGCCGGTCTTGTACTCGATGCCTGCGTACACGTCCTCGGTGTTCTCGCGGAAGATCACGACATCAACCTTGCCCGGATTCTTCAACGGGCTGGGCACGCCGGCGTAGTGACGCACGGGGCGCACGCAGGCGTACAGGTCCAGATCCTGGCGCAAGGCCACGTTCAGCGAGCGGAAGCCGCCGCCGACGGGCGTGGTCAGCGGCCCCTTGATCGAGACCATCAGATCCTGCAGCACCGCCAGCGTCTCATCCGGGCAATAGTTGCCGTCGTACAGATTGGCGGCCTTCTCTCCGAGAAAGGTCTCGCACCAGTGGATCTTGCGCTTGCCGTCGTAGGCCTTGGCCACGGCCGCATCCCAGACGCGCAGGCAGGCCTTCGTGATATCCGGGCCGATGCCGTCACCCTCGACGTAACCGACGATGGGTTGATCCGGCACGTGCAGCTTGCCGTTCTTGACGGTGATTTTCTCGCCAGTGGAGGGAATTTTGATATGGCGGTAGGCAGCCATGGGCGGTGATCTCCTGATCAATTCTGTTCGTTTTCAGCAATTGGGGAATTCTACGCTGCCTGCGGCGGCCGGTGGTGGCGCGGCCACTGCTCTGGCAAGCTGCAAGCATATATCCCCCGAGGAGGCAGCACGATGAATGTCCTAGTGCCCATCGCAAACGGCTCCGAATCCCTGGAGACCGTGGCCATCGCCAACGTGCTGCGCCGCGCTGAAGTTCAGGTCGTACTTGCCAGCATTGAGGATAGCCCGGCCGTGCTCGGCACACGCGGTATTACCCTGACTGCGGATGCGCTGTACTGGGACGTCGCGGCCCGGACATTTGACGCCATCATCCTTCCCGGCGGTGAAAAGGGGGCTTCGGCATTGGGCGCGCATACCGCGCTGATGGAAAAGATCAAGCAACAGCGCATGGATCACCGCTGGTACGGTGGAATCTGCGCCGCCCCGGCACTGGCGCTGGCGCCGCATGAATTGCTGGACGGCAAGCAAGCGACCTGCCACCCCGCCTTTCGCGATCAGCTGATCCACTACGTGGACCAGCCCGTCGTCGTCGACGGCCACTGCGTCACGAGCCAGGGGCCGGCGACCGCAATCGCCTTCGGGCTCAAGCTGGTCGAGCTGCTGGCCGGAGCCGAAGTGTCGCGCGAAGTGGCGGCGGCGATGCTGTCGGAGTCCCAAGGCTGAATGCAGAACGCCCGCATCAAGCGGGCGTTCTGGTGTCAGTCGGGAACAAACAGGCTCAGGCAGCCTTCTTGCTTCCTACGGCTTCCGCCAGCATTTTCTGCAGCTCGCCGGATTGATACAGATCCAGCGTGATATCGCAGCCACCAACCAGCTCGCCCTTGACATAGACCTGCGGGAACGTCGGCCAGTTGGCGAACTTTGGCAACGCCCGGTAAACCTCTTCGTCCTCGAAGATATTGACGTGGGCAAACGGGACCTCGCAGGCCTTCAGGGCCTGAACCACACGCGCGGAGAACCCGCACTGAGGGAAGTCCGGAGACCCTTTCATATAGACAATGATCGGGTTATCAGTTACTTGCTTCTTGATTCTTTCGAGTGCATCCATGGCGCTCTCCTGCCTGGGGAGTCGGAACGGCGGCGGATTATACGCGCGCCGATGAACTGCGGTTGAACGACTATTGAATTTGCCAGAACCCTCGCCTATGGTGTCGCTCCCCCGAGCCAGCGGCCATCGCGCCGCACCAGCCAGACGAGGATAAATACGATGGCCCTCACCCTACCTGAACTCCCCTATGCCCGCGACGCACTGGCGCCGCACATGTCCGCCGAAACCCTCGATTTTCACTATGGCAAGCATCACAAGGCCTATGTGGACAATGCCAACAAGCTGATTGCCGGCACCGAGTTTGAAAGCCTGAGCATCGAAGACATCGTCAAGAAGTCCTCCGGCAAGGTGTTCAACAACGTGGCACAGATCTGGAACCACAGCTTCTTCTGGAACTGCCTGACGCCGAAACAGTCGGCACCGGGCAAGGTATTGACCGACGCATTGGTCAAACAGTTCGGCGGCGTTGAGGATTTCAAGAAGCAGTTCACTGAC
>JBFJJW010000084.1:0-13552 GCA_041612095.1 Solimonas sp.
ATGCGGAACACCAGCTTCTCGCCCAGCCCAGCAAAAGGCCCCATCGATTGATTGAGGCGTGCAAAGAAGGGCGTCTCGCGTTGATGCTCCCAGTCGGACGGACTCACCAGCAGCGTCTTCAGCCCCTCGCTGCTGCGGAACTGCACCACGAACAGCCGGTTGCACAGATGGATGAACGGCGCGAGCAACCCGAAGCCGTTGAGGTAGCCGAACTTCGATGGGTAGGGCACGCGCACTAGCTCCATCGATCGGTAGTAGGGCACCGGTTGGCCGGCCAGCATCTCCTTGCGCAGGTCCTGCGCGGCCGCGCGCACATTTTCCACACGATCGAGTGGGCGCGGGGCGCTGCGTGTGCCCTCAAAATAATGGAGGGGGCGAATGATGCTCATGGCGATCCTCAGGGCTGTTGCCGTACCGCGACTGCTAACGGGCGCAGGCTGGACGGGGGAATATCAGGAAAGTTATCTTGTCGAAATGAAACCCGCAAGTCATTCGCCGCGGCCCGCCGCCAGTCGCGCCCGCTCAAGCAAACGGCCCGGCACAGCCAGATCGGCCGTCGGCGTGGAGCCCCCGCGCCGGGGCTATGGCGGCCGTAGCGCGGCCGAGTTGCAGGCGGACCGGCGCGCGCGCCTGCTGGCCGCCGGCATGGACTTGTTTGCAAGCCGCGGCTATGCGCATACGCCCATAGAACTGCTGTGTGCGGAAGCCAAGGTCACCACCCGGCATTTCTACGAGCAGTTCGAGAGCCGGGAGGCGCTGCTGTCGGCGCTGTATGAATCGATCATCAGCGAGCTGCAGTCGGCGGTGCTTGGTGCCTTGCAGGTCCCCGGCCTGACCCCCGAGCAGAAGATATCGGGCGCCATACGCGCTCTGGTTCACTCCTACCTTGATGACCCGCGACACGCCCGCATCGGCGTATTGGAGGCCGTCGGTGTCAGCGCTGTGATGGAGCGGCGGCGACGGCAGGTCATCCATGACTTCGCTGGGGTGCTGGAACGCTACTGCAATGAACTCGCTCAGGTCGGGCTGATCCCGCGGCGCGACTATCACCTGATCAGCGTGGCACTGGTCGGAGGCATCAACGAGTTGCTGGCCGAGTGGCTGACCACAGAGCAACCGCCGACAACGCCGCAGCTGGTCGACGTCATGACCGAAATGCTGCGCGCGCTGATACTCGGCGGCCGCATGTTGCAGGCGCAGGAACCCACACGTCTATGAAAACACTGGCGATCACTGGCATCGGCGGATTCATCGGCCTGCGCATGGCGCAGCGTGCGATCGAACGCGGCTGGCGTGTGCGCGGTATCGACCTGTCGCCCACCGCGGCCAGCGTCGCACGCGCCGCAGGGGCCGAAGTCGTGGTTGGCGACATCAACGATGCGGCTGCGCTGAGCCTGGCCTTCCTCGGTGCCGATGCGGTGTTTCATACCGCCGCCATTGTTGAGGAGGGCGGCGCACGAGAACTGTTCGAGCGCGTGAACGTGCAAGGCACACGCAGCGTCTGCCGCGCCGCCGAGCGCGCCGGCGTGCAGCAGCTGGTGCATCTGTCGTCGGTGATGGTCTACGGCTTCAACTATGCCGACGGCGTCACCGAGGACGGACCGTTTCACGATGACGGCAACATCTACAACGAGACCAAGTACCGCAGCGAGTGCGTGGCGCTGGCGCATCATCGCCGCGACGGCTTGCAGGTGACCGTCATTCGCCCCGGCGATGTCTATGGTCCGGGCGGCACGCAATGGGTGCTGCGGCCACTGGACTTGCTGCGCCGGGGTCTGTTCATGCTGCCGGACCGCGGGCAAGGCGTGATCAATCATGTGCACGTCGACAATCTGCTGGACGCCGTGTTCCTGGCATTGGAGAAGAGTCCGGGCGGTGAGGCCTATACCATCTCCGATGGCGTTGCCACGCCGTGCGCGGAGTTCTTCGGCTATCACGCACGCATGCTCGGCATGCCTTCCGTCAAGACCTTGCCGGCCGGGCTGCTGATGGCGCTGATTGGGCTCATGGCTGGTGCTTACGCCTTGATTGGACAGAAGCCCCCGGCCAGCGCCGCGGCGATCCGCTTTCTGCGCAGGCGTGGCGCTTACTCCATCGCCAAGGCGCGTACGGAACTGGGCTACAGCCCCCGGGTTACCCTTGAACAGGGAATGCAGCGCATCGCGCTGGAGCGGCGACGGCCGTAGCCGTCCTTCAGTGCCGTAGCCGCTTTCACGCGGCTTTCATCGAGCTTTCACACGCGTGACCTATCGTGCGCGGCTGTCCCTGGCCACGCCAACCGTGCACTCATGATCTCCCGCCGCCATCTGCTGAAGGCCACCCCCGGCCTGCTGTTGCCTCCCTTGCTCGGCGCCTGCAACGGCAGTTCTGCCGACGCGACCCCTACGCGACCCGGGCCGCGGGGCTTGCATCTGAGCTGGACCGGCGATCCGCGCACGACCCGCACCGTGACCTGGTTCAGTGACGGCGAAGATGCGTCACCAGGTCAGGTGGAGTTCGGGCACGAAGCGCTCGACCAGACGGTGACAGCCAGCACCGAGCGCACCTATGACAGCGCGGTCACCACGCATCGCGCGACGATGAGCGGGTTCGACCCTGACCAGCCGCTGCGTTACCGCGTGAGAAATGGGGCCGCGGCCTCGCCGGTCTTCACGGTCAAGGCCAGCCCGGTATCGCCCGACAGTTTCCGCTTCGCGCATTTCGGTGATCATGGCCGCACCGAATATGCGCGTGCAGTGCGCGAGGGCATACTCCAGCGCGGCAGCGATTTCTTCATGATTGCCGGCGATCTGTCCTACGCCAACGGCGAGCAACCGATCTGGGATGACTGGTTCAATCAGATCGAGCACCTGGCCGCCGAGGTGCCGATGATGTGCTGCCCCGGCAATCACGAGGAGAAGGACGGTACGGGTGCCGCCTACCGCACGCGCCTGTCGCAGCCCGGCAACGGCGACACCTACTACAGCTTCGACTACGGCCGCGTGCATTTCATGGTCTCCACCGGCGGCGCCTTGATAGCTGACGGCACGTTGCCGGCGGAACTGCTGAAGATCGAAACCGACCTCGCCACCGCCGCGCTGCGGCGCGCAGCGGGCGAGATCGACTTCATCGTGTTCGTGCAGCACTTCACGATCTGGACCGACGAGGAAGGCCGCAGCCCCGCCAATGCCACGCTGGTGGCCGTGGAGGAGAACATCATGCTGCGCTACGGCGTCGATCTGCTGCTGGTCGGCCACGACCATGGCTATCAGCGCAGCCATCCCATGGGTCTGGGGCTGCCACTGCCGTTCGGCTACACCCAGGTCTGTGGCGGCGGCGGTGGAGCCAGCATGCGCACGTTTGACGGTGTAGGCGCCTGGAGCGCCAAGCAGCAGCGCCGCTACAGCTTCATCGAGTACACCGTCTCGCCCGGCTCGATCAAGGCGACGACCTGGGCGGTGGATGCAGGTGAAGACGGCCCACCCACGCAGGCGCTCAGCGTCATCGACGAGTTCGAGCTGAGTCCGCGCCCTGGCATCGCCCGCAACGAGGCGGTCAAACCCATACGCGACTTCCGGACCCTGCTTGCCGACAGCGGCGCCCACTGGCGTTATGTGGAGGCTCACACCAAACTACGCAACGCTCAACACCTGCATCAGGCGTTGTGGCATGTCTAATTCAGCGGTTGCGCGCATCCCCCCGGCCGCAGCACAGGATGGATCAAGTTCAAGGGGGTACTGCGTGCGACGTATTGGTGCAATCTATCTGGTGCTGATGTTGGCAGCCTGCGGCGGCTCCGGCGAGCTGACCTCGTCCGCGCCGCCGGCCTCGCCGCCGCCCGCGACGAGCGCGCTGTGTGATGCCTACACGGGCCCCGAACTCGCAAGCCTGAAGGATTTCGAAGGCACGATGCATGAGCACAGTTCGTACTCCGACGGCGATATCAACAGCGTGCCACGTGACTACTTCCGCGCCATACGCGATGCCGGCTACGACTATGTGGGGTCCAGCGAGCATTCGGACACCCTGGATACGGCGGTGTTCATTGCTGTCGGCAATGACTGCTTCACCACGCCGGATGGTCTGCTGACCTGCCTGACGCCCACGGCTGATGAATTGGTGAAATGGCAGAGCACTGCCGATCAGGCGGCCGAGGAGAGCAGTGAAACCTTCCTGGGCATACGAGGCTTCGAATGGACCTCGGATCGCTTTGGTCACATCAACGTCTACTTCTCGAAGAACTTCAGCAACGCCAAGACGGATCTGGGCTATCTGCTGACGATGGAGACGTTCTGGCAGTGGTTCACGCGCGATCCCGACTCGGTTGGCCTCGGCGGTAGCGTCACGGCCCCGGTGCCGCTGGGCGGCGGCAATGATGGCCTGGCGCACTTCAATCATCCCAGCGACAAATGCCTGAGCGATAGCGACAGTGCCTGCAACTGGAACGACTATGCCCTGGTTCCGGATGCAGTCGAGCGCATGTTCGGCATGGAGGTCTACAACGACGGCAATCGGGGCGACCGCTACTTCGACGACTACGTGCGGGCCCTCGACAAGGGCTGGAGACTGGCACCGATCGGATCGGAGGACGAGCACCAGCTACGTTACGGCTCTGAGGAGCATCCCAAGACCGTCACCCAGGCGACCCGCCTGGATGAAGCGGGCTTTCGCGAAGCGTGGCTGGCGCGGCGCACCTATGCACTGTCGCCCGGCCGCCATCTGCGCGCCAGCCTGAGCGCTGCCGGGCATCCCATGGGCGCGCGCCTGAGCTGCGCCGCCGGCAGCCGCGTGCCGCTGGATGTGCAGGTGCGCGAGGCCGATGGTCGAGCCTTTACCGGCGAACTGCGCCTGTACGGGGCGGGTGGCGAGGAGCTGCTGCGCAGTCCCGGCGGCCGCCTGACGACGACGCTGCCGGTGACGGAAGACGAGCGCTGGTATTTTGTGCGCGGACACGATGCCGATGGCACGTCCGCGCTGTATCTGGCGCCGATCTGGATCGCGCCACGAACGACTGAGTGAACCTGATGACGTATCGAACGGTGTGGCCGTTGCTGGTGGCGCTGCTGCTGAGCGCCTGCATGGGGTCTGCCCCGGTGGATGTACCCGCACCTGCGCCGGAGCGCGGTACCGGGCAGGCGGTCATCGCGCATCGCGGTGCGTCGGGCTACGCGCCCGAGCACACGTTCGCGGCCTACGATCAGGCCCTGCTGCTGGGTGCGGACTACCTGGAGCAGGACATCGCCATGACCACCGATGGGGTCCTGGTGTGCCTGCACGATGCCACCCTCGACCGTACCGCGCGTGGGCCGCAGGAAAACTGCACCGGCCGGGTGGATACCAAGACCCTGGCGCAGCTGAAGACCTGCGACATGGGGTCCTGGTTCAACGAGGCCTATCCGGAGCAGGCGCGACCGGAGTACGTCGGTCTGGAGATGCCAACGCTGGAGGAAGTCTTCCAGCGCTATGGCGATCAGATGAACTACTACATCGAAACCAAGACCATCGGCACCCTGCAGCCGATGGAGGCCGAGTTGCTGCGCCTCATCAATGCCTACGGCCTGCGCGAAGGGGCGGTGACGCGTCGCCAGGTCATCGTGCAATCGTTCACGCCGGACTCGCTGCTGCGCATGCGTGCGCTGGACACCGAGATTCCGCTGATCCAGCTGATGCTGGGTGCCAGCGAAATCACGTTACCGGTCGCGTCACTGTATGCCTTCGGCATCGGCCCGCCGGCGAATGAAGTGACGCAGGCACTGGTGGATCAGGCGCACGCATTGGGTATGGCGGTGCATCCCTACACGATCAACGGCAGCGATGATCTCGCTCGCATCGGCGCGCTATGTGTCGATGGCATGTTCACCAACTTCCCCGATCGCTACCGTGAATTGGTGGATGCTGGCGCTTTTGCCGCCTGCCCCGAGCCGATCCGCTAGCGGCGGGGACCTGGCAGCACCGTGGTGCATGGGCGGCTTGCGGCTCCGCCGCCGTCAACGGGTCGCCACCGTGCGCAATGACCGCTGAACGGGTGTTGCCCTAGCGGCCGTGATGCCGCGCGATGGTGGCCTCGCTGAGTTTCAGGAAGCGCGCGGCGTTGTTGTAGAGGATGTCGCGCTTCTGTCCCGCGCTCAGGAACGGCGCGTTCTCGATGACGGCGATGGCCGGCTCGATCGTGCCCGGCCAGATCATCTGGTCGGAGCCGAACAGGATGCGGTCCCCATACCCGGCCTCGACCAGCGTCTGCAGATACCGGTAGAACGCCGGCTCCGCGTAGACAATCATCGAGATATCGACATAGACCTGCGGATGCGAGAACAGCAGCGCGCGCAGATCATCCAGCAGCGGATAGCCCGCGTGCATCAGATACACCCGCAGCCTGGGGTGGCGCACCATCACCTCTTCCATCCGCAATGCACTGCTATTGCGGGCGCGGTAGAGCGGGGCACCAAAGTACGGATCACCGGGGCCGCCGGCACCCAGATGGATGCCCACCGGAATCTGCAGCTCTTCTGCCAGTGCCCAGTACGGCTCCAGCCTCGGATCATCCGCGGCAATGCCCTCGTACTGGGCCATGACCTCGCCAAGCACCTCGAACGCACCTTGCTTCCATAGCGCACGAACCTCTGCGGGCGTGCGTGTCTGCACATGGGCCTGGGTTTCGTCGGTGCCGATGCGCAGATCGAGCCCGACCATGATTCTGTCCGGCGCCGCCGCCTTCCAGACTTTCATCAGCTCCGGCTCGCCGCTGACCATGCCGTAGATGTTGCGCCGCTGCATCACGGCGATGGTTTCGTCGATCAGCGCCTGATCGCTGGTGGCGGCGGGAATCGGCTCGGCGCACGGCGGTTCATTAAAGCCAAAGCCCGACTCGCCGGGTAGCGAAGGGTCCCAACGCGGCATGTACGAGAACGGCGCGCACATCGGCGGTGGATTCGGGCCGATGTAGTCGGCCTTGCGCGCATGCAGGTGCATGTCGATGATCGGCAAGGGCTGCTCCGCCGCCGCAGCTCCTGCGAGCGCCAACACCAATACGCTGAACATGATGCGCATGCCTTGCTCCCGTGCCGGCTGACAATTCCGGGTTCAGTTGCGCGCGGCTGGGCGCGCCGCGCTACTGTGTCCGTTACAGCGCGTCAGGACAAGCACTCGCGCTGTGCCCCTGCCGGGCGCCGACCACATGCGGCGCGCAGCCAGCTAGGGGTACGCACTGCCATCCTTGTGCGTGAACACCCATTGCCCGTCCACGAACTGGGCCTTGAGATCGTCGTCCGGGTAGGTGGCCTCATCGCCCGGCAGACGATCACCCACCTCCAGATACACGACATCCTTGTCAGTCTCATTGATCAGCTGATGGCCATCGCCGGTACCGGCCTTGAAGCCGGCGCACATGCCCGGTGACAGCACCGTGCGGCCGGCGTCCGTGACCAGCGTCGGCTGCCCATGCAGCACGTAGATGAACTCGTCCTGGCGGGTATGGGCATGGCGCAGGGCCGAACAGCTCCCGGGTGCCAGCCGCGTGAGGTTGACGCCGAAGTTGGTCAGGCCGAACGGATCGCCCAGCTGGCGCTTCTCGCGTCCGGCAACACGCGCGGCAAACAGCGCAGGATAGTTGGACGGCTTGCTGCGCGGCGGAACGCCGGTGGCAGCCAGTGCGATGGGTCGTTTGGGGTCTGACATTGGAACGCGCGATCCCTGCTGTGGCGATGGCCACAGCTTAGCCCGAGCATCAGGCCGTCTTGTAGCGCCCTCCGGTACTGCGCGCTAGCGAGGCGGGCACACGGCAAAGCCGTTGTCGAAGATGACCCGCCAACGGCCGTCAGCCTCTCGGCGCCAGGTGGATGCAAAGCGCGCCACCACGCGCCCATCAGGCGCATAGACCGGCCCGGTGGAGTAGGCGAGTGCGCCCGAGTCCAGCACCTCGATCACTTCCGGTTGCCAGGAAAACGGCGGCTGCGCGCCCTCGAAGTATTGCTGCCAATGCGCATTGACCTGGGCCTTGCCACGCAGCGGCGTGCCGTCCGAGATGAAAACCGCATCGTCGGCCACAAACGCCTGGAACGCGGCGAAGTCGCGTCTTGCCATCGTCTGCGCAAACGCCGCTTCGGCCGCCCGCACCTGGATGTTCAGCAGTGCCAGCTCGTTGGCGCTTGGGCCAGGCGCTGGAGAGAGGGCGCAGGCGCTGACCAGCATGACTCCGAGCATCACCGCAAGCCGCATCATGGCCCGCTCCTGAATATGACCCGGCACCAATCTAGCCGAATCCGGTGTGCGCGGGCAGGCGCGTCTAGGGTGCGGGTTTGAACTGCATTGCAGACGCCAGATCGCTGATCAGATGAGCGAGTTCGCCGGTCATCAGCGCAAAGTCGATATCGAACTGCTCCTCCGGATTCTGTGCAATCTGGTCATCGCCTTCCTTGATCGCAAGGAACTTGATGCGCTTGATCACCAGCTTCTCGGTGACCACCAGCGCCAGGCGGTCATTCCAGGTCAGCGCCAGCTTGGTGGCGAACTTGCCCTCGGCGATATGCCGCTTGAGGCCGTCGTCCCCTTCCAGCGGGTGACGCACATAGCGCACGGTGGGCTTGCTGGCGTCGCTGCCGCAGAGCTCGCACTCGTCGTCCAGCACCAGCGCGCCGGGCGGATTGCCGGAGGCCAGCCACGCGGTCAGCGTGGCCGACGGCGCATGTTCGGTCTCGGCGAAGCTGACGGCCAGCTCGCCGAGCGAGTCGCGCAGCAGCTCGACCAGTTCCTCAGCACGGCCGGGGCTGTTGGAATCCACAATCAGCCAGCCGTGCTGCAGATCCAGCCACGCATGCAGCTTGCGCTGGCGTACAAAGGCGCGTGGCAGCAGTTCGGTCGTCACCTGCTCCTTGATCTCGCGCATCATCTTGCGCCCCGGCTTGAAGCCCTTGAGGCGCTCGTACTGCTGCGCGCGCTCGTCAGCGGCTTGGCGGATGACGGCAGCCGGCAGCAGCTTCTGCTCGATACCCATCGCGATCAGCAGATGCTTGCCCTGTGCGTACACCAGCGCTTCGCTCTCCGCCGGCGGCACCCAGCCGCGCGACTGCAGCGCCAGACCCGTACACGGCTGCAGGGGGCGGGTCGTCAGTTTCTCTTCCAGGGCGGCGGCGGTCATTTCCCAGCCGGCGGGCAGGCGGTACAGCTGCAGATTCTTGAACCACATGATCTTCGGTCAACTCGGTGCGCGCGCCGGGAACAGCCCGGCGGCGAGGGAGGCAGACCATACCGGAGGTCGGGGCGAGGTGGCAGTCTTGCATCCTCGTGCCGCTTGTGAACGCCGCCTAGAGCAGGGGCGAAAACAGCCAGCAGAAGGCGTTGCGCAGGCGCTTGGGCAGCATCTGGGCGCGCAGCTCGGCTGCCGATATCGGCTCGGATGCGGCGCGCACGGCGTCAAAGTGCGCAGTCAGGCGCTTCGAAAACCCGGGGTCGTATACCTCGACGTTGAGCTCGAAGTTCAGGCGCAAGCTGCGGGGGTCGAAGTTGGCTGAGCCGATCTGCGCGTAGTCGTCGTCAATCATGAACAGCTTGCCATGCGCGAACGGCTGCGGCCGTCGATACACCCTGACGCCGGCATCGATCAGGTAGGGCAGGCCATGCAGCATGGCGTAGCGCACCATCCGATGATTGGTAGCCGCCGGCAGCAGGACCTCCACCGTGACCCCGCGCAGAGCGGCGGCCTCCAGCGCTGCCGACAGCTCCCGCGAGGGCAGGAAGTACGGCGTCATGATGCGCACGTGGTGGTTGGCGGCGGCAATGGCTGCAAACAGCACATGCGCGAGATGACCGACGCTTTCGTTGGGGCCATCGGCGATCACGCGGCAGGTCGAGACGCCGCTGGCGTGGATCGTGGCTGCCGGCGGGTTCCATGTCTCGCCGCTGGCATAGCGCCAGTCCTCCAGGAACGTCGCCAGCAACTGCGCAACGACGGGGCCGGTCAGCGCAAAGTGGATGTCGGTTTCTGGGTACGGATTCCCCGGGTCATCGGCCAGATGGCGATCACTGATGTTCATGCCGCCGGTGAATGCGTGCACCCCGTCGATGATCAGCAGCTTGCGGTGGTTGCGCAGGTTCACATGCAGCGACGGCGGAATCAGGCCAGGCGGATGGAAGCGCATCACCGGCAGATCGTGCCGCCGCAGCAGCCTGCCGCCGCGCCCCAGCACCAGCATCTCGGCGTAACCGTCCAGCAGCACGCGCACCTCGACCCCGCGCGCATGGGCACGCCCCAGCGCGTCGGCAAAGGCCTCGCCGCAGCGGTCGGGGTCAAAGATGTAGCTGGCCACGGCCACGCTATGCCGGGCCAGATCGATGGAGGCCAGCATCGCCGGATAGGCCTGCTCGCCGTTGTGCAGGATCTCCAGGGAATTGCCGGAAACGAGTGGCAGGTGGGTCAGCGCGTCCGCGGTGCGCACCAGTTCGACCAGGCTGGCCGGGACGCCGAGTTCACGGCGGGTGTTGGCGCCGCTATCCACCGCCGGCGTGTGTGCCGCACTGGGGGGGCGCAGCTTCTGCGCATGGGCCTTCAGGCGGTTGATCCCGAACAGGAAGTAGATCAGCGAGCCACCCAGCGGGAACAGCCAGCAGACAATGATCCAGCCCCAGGCGGCGCGCGGGTCGCGCTTGTTGAGCAGGGCATGGGACGAAGCCACCAGCGCCACGCTGATGCCGAGCGCCAGCAGCGCCCATTCGTAGCCGAGGGTAGGCATCACGGCAGCGACTCGGTATCGAGCACGATCTCGGTGGCCAGCGGCAGATGATCGGACAGGCGCTCGGTCAGCACCCGTGCCTCGCGCGTCACCAGACCCGGCGTGGCCAGCGCGTGGTCGATGGAGCGCGAGGGCCGCCAGCTCGGCCACGTTGGCGATTCGTGCAGCGTGCGCAGGCCGGCGTTGCAGTAGCCGCTATGGGCATGCAGTTCGGCGTGATCGCAGTTCAGGTCACCGACGATCAGGGTGCGCGGGTGTGCGCTGGCCAGGCTGGACAGATGCTCGATCTGGCGCGCGCGGGTGGCGCGGCTCAGCGCCAGGTGCGCAACGATCAGATTGACGGACTTTGCACCGGGCGACTGCAGTTCCAGCTGTAGCGCGCCACGGCCCGGAATCATGCCCGGCAGGCGATGGTGATCGATCATCGACAGCGGAACGCGCGAGAGCACGCCCAGACAATGCTGGCCGAGCAAACCCAGATTGCGGTTTACCGCCGCATGCCAGTAGGGGAAGCCGGCGCGTTCGGCGAGGTAGGCCACCTGATTGGTCTGCCGCGTACGAAAGCTGCCGGCGTCGGCTTCCTGCAGGGCGACCACGTCATAGTCGGCAATCAGCGCCGCAATGCTGTCGAGATTGGCGTGCATGTTGCGCGTCGGCAACACGTGCTTCCAGGCCTGAGTCAGATAGTGCCGATAGGCCGTGGTCTGGTGCGCCACCTGGATGTTGAGCGACAGCACCCGCAGGATTCCGCCGGGGTTGGGCAGCAGGATCGGTGACGGGGGCGCTGCGTCGTGCACGCGGAATGATCTCCTCTCAGGGATTCGGCTTGAGATTCATCTGGCAGTCTTGGGATGCTGCGCTGAACCAGCCCTGACCTGCAAGCGCAGGCGACAAGGGGGCGGTGTGCGCGGCGCAGCGGCGCGCCGCTGCGTCCTCATACTGCAACTTGTTGCGGGTACAACGGTCTGCGTTCCCCCCCCGCAGACGAGTTCGCTGAAGTTCATGACGAGTGCCCAGTTTCGCGCCACCGAGAAAGCATGGTGGCTGTATGTAGACGCCGCGTGCCCGTATCCCATTCATTCACGCCATCGCTATACATGGATACGCGAGCACAACACCTTCGAGTACAAGGGCAGCCACTACCAGCGCTCCAGTACGCCGGTGCTGAACCCCGACGGCAGCCGCGGCAGTGGCTCGCGTGTGGTCTTCCGTGACCTTGAGCATCCGGAGCGCGTGATCGAGGGGCTGGTCAGCAGCGCGCAGTCGATCATGAGCCGGATAACGGCGGATATCTCGATCTGAGCCTGGAGCGCGCTGCCGACGGTACTGCCGAGCGGGGCGCCGACTTCGTCAATCGCTAGGGCTTGAAAGGCGCTGATGACCAGTGCAGGTGCGCGATGCGCCAGCCTGCGGGCGTCCGCTTGAGGATCGCGGTTTCAATGCTGCGCAGATCAATGTCGCGATCCTTGACCGTGGTGCGGATGCGGAACTCGCTGACGATCCAGTTCAGGTCGCCGTTCTCATGCACCTGACGACGCAGCAGTTCGACCGTCGCGCCCTTCAAGAAGGCCATGTCCTGCGCGAGGTGGTGCTCGGCGTACTCGGCCTTGGAGCGTTCGGCATTGCCGCTTTCAAAGACCAGAAGATCGGTCGTAAGCCAGGACTGGGCGCGCTCGGCGTCTCCCGCCTTGAGCGCGGCGTTGAAGCCCTCCAGCGCCGCCAAGGCGTTGCCCTGCGCGGGCGATGGGCCTTCCGCGCGCGCCTCGGTCCGCAGCCCCTCCGGGAAGACTGCGGTGGTCGTGCTCAGGTTCAGGGCCAGCGCGGCCAGGAGCAAGCGGGCGGAAGTTTTCATCGGTGCCAATAGGGTAGGGTGATGGGGCGTCTCAGCGGGGGGCGGTAGCGCTTGACGCACTGCCTGCGGCCCCGTGTACTGCAAGATTAGCGACTATGGCGGCAGCATACCGCGCTGATTCTGCCCGCGCGCATGAACCCCGGTTCCCGTTTTCCGAGTGCCTGTAAATGACTCCTGATCTGCTGGTAGCACTGGTGACGCCGACCTACTGGGTCATGGTGGCTGCCAGCCTGCTCTTGGTCGGTGCGGCAGTGGGCCTGCACTACGAGGTGCTGGAGCGACTGAATCGCTCCATTCCGCATTGGCACCTGCAGCCGCGGCTGCGTGTGCTGGTGCTGATTCTCAGCATCATTACGCTGCACACGGTCGAGATCTGGATCTTCGGCATCGGCATCTACGCATTGGCGCAATTTCCCGCCATGGGCTCGATCGGCGGCATAGCGCCGCTCAAGCTGCTGGATGCCGTGTATCTGTCCACCACCACCTACACCACGGTGGGCTACGGCGATCTCACGCCGCACGGGCCGATCCGGCTGGCGCTGGGCAGCGAAGCGCTGGTGGGCTTCGTGCTGATCACCTGGTCTGCCTCGTTCACCTATCTGGAAATGCAGCGGCTGTGGCATACGCCGCACAGTCATTAATGGCTGATCTGGCAGCAGGCTACAAAGATGCCCCGACAGTGCGGGCTTTCAGGAAACAGGTTTGGTAGGCGCTAGAGGACTCGACACAGCGGCGCAGCCGCTATGCGCGAGCGCGCAGCGCGTAGCCCGGAGCGCCAGCGGAGGGTGAGGCCGCAGGCCGAACAACCCCGACCCGGAGGGGCGGAGGTGAGAGCAACCCCGAGCCACAAAAAAGCCCCGACGGTGCGGGGCTTTCAGGGAACAGGTTTGGTAGGCGCTAGAGGACTCGAACCTCCGACCCCCACCATGTCAAGGTGGTGCTCTAACCAGCTGAGCTAAGCGCCTGTGAGGGCCGGTGCAGGCCTTCAGAAGGGCGC
>JBFJJW010000085.1:0-13520 GCA_041612095.1 Solimonas sp.
CGGGAGTTTCGGCAGCGGACGCAGCGATCGGGCACCGCTACGGCAAGTGCGGCCTCGCCAGATACTCCTTTCGACTGCATTTCAGTGAGTCGAGACTGCGTCCGCAAGAACTCGAACTTGAGCTTGTCGCCCTTGTAGAGCTGGGCCTGTGGCACATCCGCCGCAATGATCAGCTTGACCGCCCGGTCATAGAACTCGTCCACCAGATTGATGAAGCGGCGGGCGGCGTCCTCGCGGAACGTATCCAGCAGCGGTATGCGTGACAGCAGTACCGTATGGTGCGTGCGCGCAATCTCGACATAGTCGGCAGCGCTGCGCGGGCCTTCGCACAAGGCTTCGAAATCGAACCAGGCAACGCCATCGGACAGGCGCCGGCTGCGGATCTGGCGCCCATGCAGGGTCATGTCGGCGTTCTCGGTGCCGGGCGCCGGCGCCAGTTCGTCGAACCAGCGGTTCAGGTTGCCTTCCGCCGTGGCATCACTGGGGTGGTGATAGATCTCGGCATGCGTCAGCGCCCGCAGGCGATAGTCGGTGCCGCCGTCGACATTGAGCACGCTGACACTGCGCTTCAGCAGTTCGATGAACGGCAGGAAGTTGGCGCGCTGCAGGCCATTCTCGTAGAGCCGATCCGGCGGGATATTGCTGGTCGCTATCAGGCTTACGCCTTGCGCAAACAGATGCTCGAACAGGCGCCCGAGGATCATTGCATCGGCGATGTCGGAGACATAGAACTCGTCGAAGCACAGCACCCGAACCTGTTGCGCGTACTCCTCGGCAACCAGCTTCAGCGGATCCTGTTCATCGGGATACTTGCGGCGCCGTTCATGCACTTCCAGCATGAAGCGATGGAAGTGGGTGCGGAGCTTGCGTGAGAACGGCAGCGACTCGTAGAACGCATCCATCAGCCAGGTCTTGCCGCGGCCGACGCCGCCCCACATGTAGAGACCGGGTACTGGCGTCCACCGCCGGCGACCGAAGCCCAGGCGGCGGGGTGGCGTGGCGATCAATGCGTCGTGCACGCGCTGCAGCTGGTCGACGGCATGCAGCTGCGCACTGTCGCGCACGTAGCCACCGGCCTTCAGGTCGCGCTCGTACCGGGCGCGTGGCGGCAGCCGTTCACCGGAGGTCATCGAGGGCGGCCCGAGGTCAGCGCAGCGGCGCGCCGAACAGCGCGGACAGAGTTGGGTTCAGAAACACGCCGCGGGGGTCCAGCTGCTCCCGCAGGTGACAGAAGTCATCGAAACGCGGATACAGCGATTGCAGGTCAGCCGCGTGCTTGTCGTGAACCATGCCCCAGTGCGGGCGGCCATCGGCGCGGTCAAACAGCTCGGTCAGCGCCGAGAAGTAGGGCGCGTAGTCGCTGCCCGGAAACGCCGGCACCGTCACGCAGGCACTGTCACGCTGGTACTGGGGAGAAAGCCAGATATCGTCGCGACGCACGAAACGCACCTCGATCGGCAGCGGCAGGCGGAACTGCAATGCGCGTATCACGCGTTCCATCTGGTGCAGCGTATCGGCCAGCCGCGAGACAGGAATCGAAAACTCCATCGGCACGTAGCGCATGCGTCGCCGGATCGGATAGGCGTGCCGCGCCTCGAGCACCTGACTGCGTTTGCTCAATCGCCGGGTGATGGCGCGACTGGCGTGCTCCGTGAAACGGGGCGCACGCTGCGCCGCCTCCGCGACCACGCGCGAAAGCGTGTGATCGACGGCGATGCGCTTGAAGTTCACCAGCGGGCTCAACGCCGATGGCGCGTCGCGGGTCTCGTCGAAGCAGCGTTGCATCACCGTTTCGGTATAGGGGAACCAGAAGAACTCGAAGTTGCGATGATCCCGGCGCAACTCGTCCACCCGCGCCAACGTTTCGCCCAGCGTGGCGCGCTTGCTGGTGCGACGCAGATGATAGTTGTCCACGCATTGCAGCTCGATATGGGTGATGACCCCGAGCGCCCCGAGCGAGATGCGCGCGGCATCGAACAGGTCCGGCTCATGGTCCGCGCTGCAGCTGCGGATCGAGCCGTCGGCGCTTACCAGGCGCAGGCCCGTCACTAGCGTGGACAGATTGCCAAATGCAGCGCCGCTGCCGTGGGTGCCGGTTGCCAGGGCCCCGGCCAGTGTCAGCGTGTCGCTGTCCGGCAGGTTCTCGAGCGCCCAGCCGCGGTCGGCGAGCGATTCCGAGAGCGCACGCAAGCGGGTGCCGGCGCGAATCCAGACGCGAAGCCGCTGCGGGTCCGCAGACTCGATGCCGCGGAAGCGTTCAAGAGACAGATGGTTGTCGTCGCTCCAGCACAGGCCGCTGGCCGAGTAGCCAGCGCCGATCACGCGCATGCGCTCGCCCTCTTCAGCTACGCGCAGGACCTCGGCCTGGATCTGTTCCAGCGTGACGGGCAGCGCGCAGTGGTTGGGCTCGCAGGTGACCGATCCGGGCCAGTTGCGCCAACCGTGACGGCGTGGGGAGGTGATCATCGGGTGTCCGTGTGGGGGCGCAAGCGTATCGGACTCAAGTGCCATTGTCCGTCACGGCGCTGGGATGATCCGGCTCGCCGCAGAGTGCGAGCACCTGTTGGCGCGCGCTGTCGCGCAGGCGCAAAGCCGCTTCTCGGTCCGGATTGTCGGCTGCGAGCGGACGTCCGAACCGCACCACGACATCGCTCCAGCGGGGCAGCTTGCGGTGTCCGCCGTAGAGCCGGCGGGTGCCGCTGATCCCGGCCGGGACCACCAGCGCCTGCGTGCGCGCGGCCATGATGAAGGCGCCGTTCTTGAACGGCAGCACCCCGGGCTCGGGCTTGAACGTGCCCTCGGCAAAGATGGCCAGTGATTCGCCCTGCTTCAGCCGCCGCATCAGCAGCCGCGTGATGCGCGCGCCCGCGCGCGCTTCGGCGCGATTGACGAAGACCACCCCCATGCGGCGGATGGTCCAGCCCACCAGCGGCCAGCTCGCAGCGCCATCCTGCACCACAAAGCTGTAGCGGCGTGGCAGCGCGGCCGTCAGTACCAGGCCGTCGAAGTAACTGGCGTGATTGGCCACCACGATATTGGCGGTGGTCGGGAGGTGCTCGCTCCCGAGCACGCGGATGCGTACACCGATGCAGGCCAGCGCGAAACGCACGCCGGCGCGCCCGAGTTCGCGGCGAACGGCCAGGGTCGGACCGCAGATCACGACGATACAGACCAGCACAAACGCCACGAGCAGCAGCGCGGCGGCCAGTGGTGCGTAGATTGCAGCAAGGAGTCGTCGAATCATCGGCGCGTATTATAGGAAGGTGACCGATACGCCACGCATAGCCGCCACCCCCAGCCTTGAAGACGCCGCTGCCGTGGAGCGCTTTCTCGATCGGCTATGGCTTGAGCGGGGTCTGTCGGAGAACACGCGTGCGTCCTACCGTTCGGACCTGCTGCTGTTTGCGCGGTGGCTGCTGCCTCTTGGGGTGGCGTTGAGCGCGGCCGCCGAGGCAGACATCCGCAGCTACCTGGCGGCACGACACCTGAACCCGCGCTCGCAGGCGCGTCTGCTGTCGGCGCTGCGCCAGTTCTACCGGCATCTGAACGCCGACCGTCAGCGCGAAGATGATCCGACTGCGCGCCTGGATTCGCCGCGGATGGGCCTGCGCTTGCCGAAGACGCTCACGGAGGGCGATGTCGAACGCCTGCTCGACGCTCCGGAGATCACGACCAGCCTCGGCCTGCGTGACCGCGCGATGCTGGAGCTGATGTATGCCAGCGGCCTGCGCGTCAGCGAGCTGGTACAGCTCAAGCTGACCTCGGCGGATCTGCGGCGCGGTGTGGTGCAGGTGCTGGGCAAGGGCGGGCGAGAGCGGCTGGTGCCCATGGGGGAGATCGCCCTGGACTGGATCCAGCGCTACCTGCGGGATTCGCGTCCGGAGCTGGCCGATCGCAGCCTGACGGACGGCCTGTTCCTGAGCCGACGGGGCGCACCGATGACACGGCACAATTTCTGGCAGCGACTCAAGCACTACGCCAGCAGCGCCGGCATCCGCGTGCCCATATCGCCGCACAGCCTGCGCCATGCCTTTGTCACTCATCTGCTGGAGCATGGCGCGGACTTGCGTGCAGTGCAGTCGCTGCTGGGCCATGCCGACCTTTCAACCACGCAGATCTACACGCATGTCACCCGTGCGCGCCTGCGCGAGCTGCATGCGCGGCATCATCCGCGCGGCTGATCTCCACGTAACCGCCGGGGCAGGCTGGCATAATGACCCCAGACAAACGCAACTGAAGAACACATGAACGTATCAGTAACGGGCCCCCGGCTCATCGCAACTCTCCTGATTGGCGCCCTGGTCGCGGGCTGTGCACCGGACCAGCCTGATGGCGGCGCTGCCGCCGCACTGCCCGGTGGCAATCTGGAGCAGGTGCGCACGCAACTGGCCCGCTACCTGCCGGAGATCAGGCCGGAAGACGTGCGTGAGTCCTCGGTGCCGGGTCTGTATGAGGTGCAGCAGGGGTCACTGTTCGGCTACATCACCGCCGACGGCAAGTACCTGATCAGCGGCGATCTGATTGATGTGGAAAGCGGGCAGAGCCTCACCGAGAACCGTCGCCGGGGCGATCGTCTGGCCCGCCTCAAGGACATCGGCGAGGACCAGAGTCTGGTGTTCGCGCCGGAGGGCGGCGCCGATGCGGCGCACACGGTGACGGTGTTCACTGATATCGATTGCGGCTACTGCCGCAAGCTGCACCGCGAAATTGACCAGTACAGCGCCGCCGGCATTGCCGTCCGGTACCTGTTCTACCCGCGCTCCGGTCCCGGCAGTGAGTCATTCCGCAAGGCTGAGGCGGTGTGGTGCGCGGCCGACCCCAAGGCGGCGCTGACTCAGGCCAAGCTTGGCGCGCCGGTGGAAGGCAAGTCGGATTGCAAGAATCCGGTCATGGCCGACTACCAACTCGGCCAGGAGCTGGGTCTGCGCGGCACGCCGATGATCGTTCTGCCCGACGGCGAAGTGGTCAACGGCTACGTGCCGGCCGAGGCGCTGGCGCAGCGGCTGGAGCGTTCACCGCAGGGCTGAGTCTGGGCGAGGCCGCAGGTCTGAGCGGCTCAGACGTTGCCGGCCTCGATCTCCAGCAGCATTCCCGGCTCCGGCAGGTACAGTGCAGTGCGTACGCGCCGACCGGGCCGCAGCCGCTGCAGCAGGTCCCGGTACTGGCTTAGCTGCTCGCGGTAGCGAGCCCGCACGCCTTCGACATAGGCGTCCACTGCAGCCGGGGCCAAGGTGTGCGCGGCGGCCTTGTAGTCAATGATCCAGAGGCTGCCCTCATCGTCCTCGAAGCAGCGATCGATGACGGCCGCCAGCCAGCGCCCGTCCCGGTAGCCGGCCAGGTGGTATTCGTTGCGCGCCCAGGGCTTGGGGGCCAGTAGCCAGCGACCTTCGGCACTTTCCAGCGTGCGCTCGACCAGTTCCAGCACACGCGCCACGGCCGCCGGGACCCGCGGTGCCGGCAGGCCCAGGCGCTGAAAGCCGGCAGCCAACGCCAGGGATGCCGAGCGGCTACGGTCGTGCCAGGCCGCAACGCCTTCTTCACCAATGCGTTCCAGCGCCTGGTGATAGAGCGTGCCGATCAGACGCGCCTCCAGTTCTTCGCCGCTGCGATCGCTGAGTTCCTCGCGCCTGTCTTCCACGGCATTGAGCACCGCCTCGCTGGGGCGCAGCGTACGAGTCTCCTGCGGCCGGTAGTCTGGAACATCGACCGGCAGGCACTCCGCCAGCGGCAGGCGCGGCGCGCGCGGCGGCATTACCGGTGCCAGCGGCTCCGGAGCCGCGGCGGCAGTGGCGGCGTTGGCGGAGGCCATGAAATCGGTACTGATCACCGGCGCCAGCAGTGCCGCGAACGAGCCGCTGGCAAAGCGCGGCTGACCAGTGGCGTCGACATCCGCGCACAGGTAGAGGCGCAGCGTGCGGCGCGCGCGCGTGACCGCGACGTACAGCAGGCGCAGAGACTCATGTGCGCGGGCACTGCTGTGTTCGGCATGTACGTAGTCATACAGGCGCCAGGCCGGGTCGTCCTGCGCCAGCGCATCGGGCGGCTTGGGCACCAGCAGTTCACCGCCGTCCGCGTCGTCATCATCCAGACCGCCGACACTGCGCAGGTGCCAGAGCGGCTTGTCCTCGCTGCGTGATCTGCGGTGCGCGCCGACCAGCAGCACGTGGTCAAACTCCAGCCCCTTGGCCTTGTGGATGGTCATGACCTGGATCTGGCCGGCGCGGGGCGGGGCGTACAGGCGGTCCAGCCCGCGTTCCAGTGCCTCCAGATCGTGTATGCCGCCGTCACGGGCCTGGGCGCGCAGCAGCCGCATGGCCGACTGCAGGTCCGCGTACTCGCCGGCTGCCAGCGTGCCGGGGCCGTTGAGGGCGTACCACACCGCTTCGGTGCGCTCCGCCAGATCGGCGCGCAAGCTGGCGGGCTCCGCGCTGCCGCGCAGCGCGCCCAGCAGGCGCTCCAGGCGCGCGCGTCCGTCGGCCGTCAGGGCCGGATCGTCGAGGCGCGAGGCGATGCGTTGCGACCACGTCAGCCGGGTCTGACCGGCCGACAGCACGATCAGGTCGTTCCACGACAGGCCCACAAACGGGGCGCGTAGCAGCACGGCCCAGTGCAGGCGGTCGGCCGGGTGCCAGAGTGCGCGCGCCAGCGCGATGTAGTCGCGCACCGCCGGTTGCGTCGACAAGGGGTCGATGTCCTGGCATGCGGGGGTCAGTCCCCGCGCGCGCAGGGCGTGAATCACCGGTGCGAGATGTGTGCGTGCGCGGCCGAGAATGGCGACGCTGCCCTGACCGATCAGTCCGGCTGCGGCAGCGGCGGCCTGTTCGGCCGCATGCGCCTCGGCATCTGCGGGTAGCGCGACAACCTGCACACCGCCGCCGCCCGCGGCGCGCTGCGCGACGCTGGCGGCAAACGGCACGATACCCAGCGCGGCGTCGGCGCGCTGTGGAAAGACGGCGGAGAACGCACGATTGAACCAGTCGACCACGGCCGCGTCGCTGCGGAAATTGGCGTTCAGCTGCACGCAGTGCAGCGTCAGGTCACCGAGCCGTCGCTGCTGCCACAGTTCCAGGAACAGCCGCACCTCGGCCTTGCGGAAGGCGTAGATCGACTGCTGAGGGTCGCCGACCAGAAACAGCGAGCGACCATCGCCTGCCTGCCATCCCTGAGTCAGGTGACGCAGCAGCTCAACCTGGGACTCGCTGGTGTCCTGCATTTCGTCGACCAGCAGATGCCGAATCTGGCGATCGGCGCTGAGCAGGGCGTCACCGTAGCCGCCTTCCGGGCGCAGCGAGTAGATGGCCGATATCGAAATCTGGGCGAAGTCGGTCTGCCCGCGCTCGCCGAATACCTGAAGCAAGTACACCGCCAGGATTCGCATGACCCTCAGCAGCGCGCGCCGCAGGGCTTGCAGCGACTCGGGATAGACGGCGTCCGGCAGTTGCAGCACCCGCGTGGCCGCAGTGGTCAGGGTTGCGTCGTCCTGCACGCTGTCCAGCAGCGCCTTCATGCGCACCGTATGCGGCTGGCCAGGGCCGAATCCGGTTCTGACATTGATGCCGCCGGGCTTGCGCAGCGTGCCGCTGGCGGTGACCAGTTGCGCCGCCAGCAAGCGATACGTCGGCAGATGGTCGGCCGTCGGTGCGGGCCAGCCGCCCAGTTCCGCCGCCCACTGCAAGGGTTCGGCCAGCGTGCTGCCGGCCTGCAGCAGCGCGGCCAGCTCGATGCGGATCGCCGGATCCAGCGCAGATTCAAAGCGAGCCAGACCGGCGCTGACCAGGCCCTCCAGCACGGCGGCTTCGCCTGCCTCCCAGGTGGCATCGCCCACGGCGTGCCGTAGCCACTGCTCGCGGCGCGACAGCAGTTCGGCCAGCGCCGGCAACAGGCGATCAATGCGATTGTCTGCGAGCCGCAGCACGGTCTGCAGCGCCTGCCGGTCTGCATCGGCCAACTGGCCTTCCTCGAGATCAGCCAACAGGCGCATCGCCGCGTCGGCGTAGAGCGGCCACGCGTCCTCGGCGACGCCGACCCGGCCCCCGAGCCCGGAAAGCAGGGGTTGCTGGGTTGCGATCTGCGCGCTGAATGCGTCGATCGTGGTGGCCCGCAGTCGCTCGGGCTGGTCCAGCAGGTGCCAGCCGCGCTCGGCGTCACGCGCGAGTACGGCGCGGGCGCCGGCCAGCGCCTCCCGCAGATGGGGTTCCGCGCCATCGTCGGGCGCGCGCGCGCGCTGCAGCAGGCTGATCGCACGATGGCGAATCTCGGCGGCGGCCTTGTTGGTGAAGGTGATGGCGACGACCTGCTCCGGCTCATCCACCTGCGCCAGTGCCCGCAGCAAGCGGCCGACCAGCAGCCCGGTCTTGCCGGAGCCCGCCGGTGCCATTGCCAGCACATGGCGGGACAGGTCCAGCGCGGCTTCGCGCTGTGGTGCATCGGAGAGCGCAGCGCTCATGAGGGGTCTCCGGAGGCCTCGCCTGCGTCGTTGTCGCTGCCGCCGAGCAGCAGCAGATCGGCGTAGTTGGAGCGCGTCGGGATGGCGTCGCCCAGCTGGGCGTGGCCGGTGATGAAGCCGCGGGCGGCAGCCTCCAGCGTCGCACGCCACAGCGCGAGGACGTCCGGCCAGCCTTGCTCGTAGCGGCCGGTGCCGGGTTCGATCAGACGCTGGCGCCAGTTGGTGCGCGCCACAAAGGCAGGGTGGCCGTCCTTGAGGTGGGCAAAGCAGATGCCATCGACCTGCGGGATGCCGGTGGCAGCGCCGACCGCATGACTGGCATACAAGGGCAGCTGCGGTTGCTGCAGTTTCTCGGCATTCCAGCCCTTGGGGTCGGCTTCGCGTCCGGTCTTGTAGTCAATGACCAGCCAGCGCGGGCCGGCGTCGGTCTGCACGCGGTCGATGCGGTCTATACGCAGGCGCAGCGGCAGGCCGCCCACCGTCGGGGTGACCTCGGCCTCCAGATGTTCGATCGTGAAGGCCTCGACGCGGCGCCGCTCGTGACGCATCCACTGCTGCAAGATGTCCAGCACGCGGGCGCGTTCCAGTTCCACCTGCACGCGGCCGTAGTCCGCGGCCGGCATGCTGCGCCCCAGATGCTCGTCCAGCGTGTCGGCAATGCGCTGATCAAGCGCGTCGCCGCTCAGCGCCGCAAGCGCGGCGCTGCTGCCGACTTCGCGCCACAGGGCTTCCAGCACGTCATGCGCCAGCGTGCCCTGCAGGCGCGGGTCGAGACCGCGCCCCGGTTGCGGCAAGGGTCGAATCCCGAGGCGATACCGGCAGAACGCGAAGAACGGCGCCTCGAACCACGCCTTGAACAGCGCCGCATCCGCGTTGATTCCCTGCAGCTCGGTGGCATCCACTGCGCGTACCGGATCCTCGTCCGGGACGGCGGCACGGGACCCTGCGGCCAGATAGCGCGCCAGCGCGTCGGCCGCCGGCGGCGGGGCGGGCTGCCAGTCTCCGGGCGTACCAAACAGCGGCGAGGGTGACTGCTCGGCGCCGCTGCCGTCCACTGCGGGGGCGTAGGCCGCCACCGTGGGTGCCAGCGCGCTCAGATGCTGGGCGAGCCGGCGCGCCTGCGCCAGCCATCGTGCCGGATCGGCCCCGGGCACGCCGGCGCGGGCCTGCAGGTCCAGTGGCAGGAACGGACTTGGATTGGCAAGGCCGGGAAAGCCGCCGCCGCCCAGATCGGCGATGAACAGCGCGTCACAGGGCAGGCCGGCCGCGTCTGCCAGCGGCAGGATCAGGATTGGCTGGGCATGCTCCACTCGCGGCTCGAAGCGACCGTTGCGTGCCAGTTCGCCCAGCCAGTGCCCGGCCTCCGCGCGCCTGACGCGACCTAGCTGTCCGTCCATCGCCGCGAGCTGGGTCAGCAGCCGCTCCCAGTCACCGCAGGCCTGGTACGCGGCCGAGTCCAGCGCATTGCCGCCGGGCCAGCCCAGCGCCGCCAGCCGCGCCCGATAATGCTCGGCCCAGTCGCTGGGCAGGGCGCGGTTCGGTGCGGCCCGCAGCAGGTCGATCAGCGCCGTGAATCGGGCCTGCATCGGCGGCGGCATCGCCTCCAGCACGCGCAACAGTCGCAGACGTGGCCAGGCGCGATCCCGCAGGCGGGCGTCGGCCTCGGCGCTGAGCGCGCGCTCCTCGTCGCTCCACAGCGCAGAGGACAGCAGTAGGCGGCTGATGGCCGCCGGATCATTGCGCTCCAGTTCCAGCGAGGCAATCGTCAGTGCGCAGGCAATCCACGGGTGCTCGGCCAGCGCTTGGCCGTTGCCCCAGCGCCACGGCAGTACGCGTGCCGAACCATCCAGATGCTGCAGCCACGGTGCGAGCACCGGCCGAAACGCGCTTTCCACCAGATCACGCTGGCGCTCGGCGTCCGGCAGCGCCACGACCAGGCGCGGCGGTGGCTGGTTGCAACGGGCGCAGTCATCGAGCCGAGCGCGCAAGGCTGCCGCGATCAGGCGGTACTGGGTCTCGGCGTCCGCAGCTTGCAGATACTGCGGGGTGGTCGGCCAGGTTGGGGCCGGGGCCTGTTCGACGACCGTGCCGCGCTCGGCCAGCAGGTCCAGCAGGCGTTGCTCGGCAGGGGCGGGCGGCTCCACAAAGCCCGCCAGGCACAGGCGCGCGGGTGCGCGGATCTGTCCCTGCCGTATGGCCTGCGCCACTTCCGCGGCCAGTTCGGCCGCTCCGATCCAGCGTTCGCGCAGCTTGCGCGCGTTTACCCGTCCACGCCAGCGCAGGAATGCGCCGTGTTCGTCACGCGTTGCGCTGTGCGGCTTCAGCGGCAGCAGATATCGGTGCGCCAGCTGGTCGGCGCGGCGCGCTTCGCGGGCCGCAGCCAGCGGTGCCAGCAGCGAGGGGCCGTCGTCGGCGCTGATGACGTCGCGCCACAGGACCAGCTCCTGGGTTGCGTTGAGCAGCTGCTGCTGCGGCCAGCTCGCGGTCCAGACATCCTGGATCCACTGGCGCAGGCTCTTGATCTGAGGGGCTTCCCAGGCCTCGGCGCCGCCAGCGCGGGCCGCCAGGCTGTGATCCTCGCGCAGCGCGCGAGCCAGTCGATCGGTGGCGGTCAGGGTCAGCACGGGCGCCATGATGCCGTCTTGCGGAGGTTCATGGCCGTATTGTGTGGCTGCCCGGGCTCAAAAGCCGAGCCGGGTCGCGGCCCGGAAACAGCGCGGCCCCCGATCTGGGGGCCGCCGGGTTGCAGCAAGATGCCGCTAGCGCTCCAGCATCGCCAGCTTGTCGGGCTTGCCGTCCCAGTCCTTGGCGTCGGCCGGGGCTTCCTTGCGTTCGGTAATGACCGGCCATTCCTTGGTCAGCTGGGCATTGATGTCCTTGAAGTGGGCCTGCTCTTCCGGCAGATCGTCCTCGGCAAATATGGCCTCGGCCGGGCATTCCGGCTCGCAGAGCGTGCAGTCGATGCATTCTTCGGGGTCAATCACCAAGAAATTGGGACCCTCGTGGAAGCAGTCCACAGGGCAGACCTCCACGCAGTCGGTGTATTTGCACTTGATGCAGTTCTCGGTGACGACGAAAGTCATGATGCGCTCGCGGGTCAGATGTCAGGAAGCTTTACGGGGGCGATAGTGTAAACGATCAGTTTCCGGTCGACCCTCCGCCGGAAGGATGAAGCCGCAGCCATCAGCCGCCCGGCGCGTCGCCGGGGACTTCAGGGCGCAGCGGCGGACGCGGGCGGAACTTGAGATCCAGATGATGAATGCTTTCGCGGCCCTGCCTGCGGTCCTCGAAAAAGGCCTTGAGCCCGTGCCAGATGGTCGGAAAGGCGATGTCATCCCAGGGGATCTCGGCCTCCGTCATCAGCCTTGTTTCGCTGCTCTCCGGTGTGGTGCCGAACTCCGGCGCGCGCAAGCGGCCCCGATGGATCAGATACACCTGCGACACGTAGGGCACATTGATCACCATCAGCAGGCTGCCCACGGCGACATCCGCCAGCGCCTCCTCGCGCGCCTCGCGTGCGGCCCCCGCTCCGCTGGTCTCGCTCATTTCCATGAACCCTGCGGGGAAGGTCCATAGACCCAGACGCGGCTCTATGCCGCGCCGGCACATCAGTACGCGTCCGTCCTCCCATTCGGGTATCACGCCGACGATGACCTTGGGGTTGCGATACTGGATATGGCCACAGGACGGACAGACGTGGCGCGGCAGGTGGTCGCCGGCCGGTATCTGCTGGATGACGGCGTGGCCACAGGCGTTGCAGTAGTGTGTGTCGGTATTCATTGGCGTGAAGTGACAGGCGCGTCACTATATCAGTGCGATTCACGGCTCCATCTGCGCGGCGGGAGGCTCCGTCAGTGGATTTACGCACTGAAATCGGTGAACATTTTGCTTCCAATAAGAGATTCATCATCGCAGCCGTTCACCTAGGGGGAGTCATGAAAACTACAGGCTTGCTGCTGTTGGGCATGTTCATCGCAATGCCGGTCGCCGCCCAGGAAGCGGAAGATGCTGCGGCTTACGAGGATGCGGCTGCGGCCTATGCCGACGGCGCGTCTGCTGACGCTGCGTCCGAAGACGCCTATGCAGACTCCACCGCGGCGGATGACGCCGCTGCCTTTGAGGGCTCGGGTTCTGCACCGGCAGACGATGCCGCAGCTTTCGAAGACTCGGGTTCAGCACCGGCAGACGATGCCGCAGCTTTCGAGGACTCGGGCTCAGCACCTGCCGACGATGCCGCAGCTTTCGAGGACTCGGGCTCAGCACCGGCCGATGACGCCGCGGCCTTCGCGGACTCCGGCAGCGGCGACACCTCGGCTGCCGATTTCGCGGACACCGGGTCAGCCGATGAGTCCGCCGACGGCGCCGACTCAGCACCTGCCGAGGACTATGATCCGGCCGCTGCGTTCGCCAATGACTCCACCGAATCCTACTCCGCACCGCCGCAGGCGACGCCAGGGGCCGCTGCTTACGGCGCCGAGCCCTATGCCGCCGACAGCGGGTCGGATGCCTATGGCAGCGACGATGGCTATGGCGATTCCGCATCGGAGGCTTCGTCCGAGCCTGAGCGTGATCCGATTCGTCTGTATGCCGGCGCCGACTACGCCTGGCTGACCGCCTCACTATCCAGCGATCAACTCAAGGCCAAGTTTGGTGGCGATGAGTTCGACTCGCGCTTCTATCGGGCGCGGTTCGGCACCCGCCTGTTCGGCAAGATTGGCGTCGAGGGTCAGTTCGGCTTTTCCGACACCGACGATACCGAGCCCGGCGACGTTGAAGTCAGCGAGTACGTCGGCGTGTTCATCGTGCCGACTGGCGTGATTTTCGATCTGATCGAGGTCGCGGCGCCGATCGGTTACAGCGTGACCGAACTGTCGGGCCGCGGCGCCAGCCACAAGTTCGACGGCTTCAGCTTTGGTCTCAACTTCGAGATCCCGCTGCTGATCGACGTCGAGAACTTTCCGGATATCCGCATTGGCGGCGGCGGCACCGTCTACCAGGCCGAGCGCGAAGCCCGCGTCTATGGCTATCACGCCGGTATCCGCTTCGATTTCAACATCTGAAGCTCGGGGCTAAA
>JBFJJW010000086.1:0-13459 GCA_041612095.1 Solimonas sp.
GAAGTAGCCTTCGGCATTGGCACGCATGCTGGCCGTCTCTTCACCGAGTTGCGTGGCTGGGTAGATCAGCAGCTGGTAGCGCAGCGCCGGCCCGCCTGCGTCGCGGGCCATCAACGCCACCACCGCCGCCAGATTGCCGCCAGCGGAGTCGCCGGCCACCGCCAACCGCGCGGGATCGATGGCCAGGCCCTTCGCCTGCGCCGCCGCCCATTGCGTAGCCGCCCAGCAGTCATCCACCGCCGCCGGGTACGGCGCTTCGGGGGCCAGGCGGTATTCGACCGAGAGCACCGCGCAACCCGAGGCGTTGCAGAGAATGCGGCACAGGGTGTCGTACATCTCGATGTCGCCGATCACAAAGCCGCCGCCATGAAAATACAGGCACGCCGGCAGCACATCGTTAGCGGCGCTGCCCGCAGGGCGATACACGCGCACGGGGATGGCGCCGGCCGGACCGGGGGCGTTCACGTCCTTCACCGATGCCACCTCAACCGGCTTGCCCTGCAACGCGGCAAAGCCCATCTTCGCGCCCACTCGGGCCTGATCCGGCGGCAGTTCGTTGAGCGGCGGATGGCCTGCGGCGGCCATCAGCTGCAAGACCTGCTTTGCGTGTGTGTCCAGCGCCATCGGTGCATTCCCCGGTTGGGTGTTCATGGCAGATCGCTGCCGCCGATCTGAGGGCTCGTATTCATGCCGCGGCGACCCGCCACTGGTAGTCGACGCTTTCGTCCGCAAACTTCACGAACCAGTCGATGGCCTCGGGATTCATCATCGCGTCGCGGCTGGCCGCCTTGGCCAGCGGCAGGCCCAGCAGCAGCTTGCGCACCGGCACTTCCATCTTCTTGCCGGTCAGCGTGTAGGGCACTGCATCCACCGCGTAGATCCTGTCCGGCACATGCCGCGGGCTGCAGTCGCTGCGCAGCTTGCTGTTGATGGCCTTGCACAACGTCTCGTCCAGCATCGCGCCGGGCTTGAGCTTGACGAACAGCGGCATGAAGAAGTTGCCGCCGGGGAGTTCCACGCAAACGATGAGGCTGTCGGCCACCGCGTCTACCTGCTCCACTGCGCGGTAGATTTCCGCAGTGCCGATGCGCACGCCGTAGCGGTTCAGCGTGGAATCCGAACGGCCGTAGATATAGCAGCCGCCGCGCGCGTTGATCTTGATGAAGTCACCATGCCGCCAGACGCCGGGGAAGACCTCGAAGTAGGACTCGCGGTAGCGCTTGTCGTTGTCGTCGTTCCAGAACTTGATCGGCATGGACGGAAACGGGCTGGTCACCACCAGCTCGCCGACCTCATCCACCAGTTCCTGGCCTTCATCACTCCAGGCGTGCACGTCCATGCCGAGCAGGCGCGTCTGGATCTCGCCGGCGTGTACCGGCAGCGTGGGCGAGGCGCCCACGAATCCGCTGCAGATCTCGGTGCCGCCGGACTGCGAGGTGACCCACAGATCCTGCTTCACGCAGCGGTAGAACCAGTCGAAGGTTTCCGGTGTGGACGGCGCGCCAGCGACGACGATGCTCTCCAGCGCGGAGAGATCGAACTTCTCGCCTGGGCGCAGACCCGCCTTCTCCATCATCTGCACGAAGGTGGGGCTGGCGCCGAAGCTGGTTGTTCGGGTCTCCGCCGCAAGCTGCCACAGGAAGTCCGGGCTCGGGTGCGCGGGGTTGCCGTCATACAGCACCACGGCGCTGCCGGTGACCAGCGCCGCCAGCAGCAGATTCCACATCATCCAGCCGGTGGTGCTGTAGAAGAACATCACCGAGTCCGGCCCCAGATTGAGGTGAAAGCTCAGCAGCTTCAGGTGTTCCAGCAGCACGCCAACGTGGCTGTGAACAATGGCCTTGGGCAAGCCGGTGGTTCCGGAGGAGAACACCACCCACAGCGGGTGATCATGCCCTACCCGCGTGTAAACAAAATCTTCGCGCGCGACATCCGCACGGTTCATCAGCGTGGCCCAGGCCCGGAGCTGCGGCAGATCGGGCGCTGCTGCCTCGGGCCTCAGATACGGCAACCACACGATCTGCTGCAGCGAGGGCAGCGCTTCGGCGATACGCCGCACCTCGGCCTCACGACTGAAGTCCTTGCCGCCAAAGCGGTAGCCGTCGGCAGCGAACAGCACCTTGGGCTCGATCTGCGAGAAGCGCTCGATCACGGTCTTGACGCCGAACTCCGGCGCTGCCGAGGACCACACGCCGCCGATGGCCGCCGTGGCCAGCATCGCGATCGCGGTTTCCGGCACGTTGGGCATGTAGGAGACCACCCGATCACCCGGTTCAACGCCCAGCGCGCGCAGCTGCGTGGCGAGGATGCGCACCTGCCGCCCCAGCTCGCGCCAGCTCATCTGCTTGAGCGCGCGGGTTTCCGACAAATGATGAAACACCGTGCGCTCACCCGCTTCGCCTTCTGCACGCAGCAGATGCTCGGCATAGTTCACGCGCGAGCCGGGGAACCACTGGGTGCCCATCATCTGCTTGGCGTCGGCCGACGCCTCCAGCACACTGCGATAGGGCACGTCCGACTGCACGTCGAAGTAGTCCCAGATCGAGGCCCAGAATGCGGGGATGTCGGTGACCGACCACTGCCACAGGGCGTTGTAGTCCCCGGTTTCGATCCCGCGCTCATGCTTCAGCCACCGCTGATAGCGCGCGACATTCGATTCCTGCGCGTACTGCGGGCGCGGGGTCCAGAGTTTCTCGCCTTCCTTGACCATGATGATGTTTCTCCTCGGCGATCGGTTATCAGGTCAGTGCGTAGATGTCGTAGCGCACCTCGAAGCGCTGCAGGTCGGCCACGCCAACGCCTACGCACATCGGTCGATGCAGCCACTGATAGCCCGGATGTGCGGTCCTGAAGCGCGGCGCGGTATGCAGCGGTACGCTGGGCGGCAATTCACCCTTGAGGAAGCGCGCGTAGCCCTCGGCGCCAAAGTCACCGCGGCCGTGGTAGCGCACCTCGATCAGCGCGCCGTCGCCCGTCTCCAGCGTCAGCTGCACGTCCAGCTCACCGACGCCGTCGCTGCGCAACAGGAACCAGTCACCGCCAACGGCACGCAGCTTGCCGTTGAGGCGCGGCCCCTTGACCTCGCCCCCGGTCACGTAGAAGTTGGCGCGCACACCGCCGGGCACAGGGCCTATCACTTCCGGTGGCGCCTGCAGCGTGGCCAGCAGGCTGCAGAGATGCTCGCTCTTCAGTGCAAACGGTGATGGAGCGCTCATGGTCAGTGCAGTCCGCTCAGGCGCTGAAGGACCGACTCCGGCTGGGCATCGGCCGGAATGGTGGCGTAGCGAAAGCCGGACTCCGGGCAGAGCGGTGCAGCGGCGCCACTCCAGTAGTCGGCTGGCACGATGCAGCCGCTGGCAACACCCGGAATCGCCGCGTCTGCCACCACGAAGCTGAGCCCGGCACTCCCGCCGTCCCTGAATCCGGCGGGGGCAGATAGGCCGACGGCCCAACGATAGTGGGCGGCAATGTTGAGGACCGGCTGATACAGGGCGAGCGCTTCGGCAGTGGTGGCAACACCGTCGCCGGCCTCCTGCAGCAACAGGACGTCTATGCCCGCGTCGCCAAAACTACGCAGGAAGTCGGCGATATAGACGGCGGCACTGTCGGCATCGTCATCCTCGACCTCGGCGGCTGTGCCATGCGCCTGCTGAAAGGCCAGCCCGGTCCAGAGCCGCGGCGAAGGGCAAACCAGCGCCAGCGGCAGCTCGGCAAAGCACGCACGCAGGCCGCGGGCCAGCTCCAGCAGATGGGTGCGCAGGGATTCGTCGGCCAGCAGCGTCCTGATCGCGAACACGGTGCGGCTTTTGCTGCCCATGGCGCTACGCAGGTCGGGACGAGCGTCCAGCCACGCAGCGCAGACAGCGTCCAGCGGCAATGCAAGCACATCGGACTTGAGCAAACCCTGCGCCTTGCGCTGCCATGCGATCAATGCCGCAACATCCAGCCACGGCACCGCGCCCTTGCTCATCAGCGCGCCGGCATAGTCGCTGTAGTCCAGCCACAATGGCTTGCGATGGGCAGTCAGCATGTCCATGAACGCGGGCATGGTTGCCTCAGACGGCGGTGTAGCCGCCGTCCAGCACCAGTTCGGTGCCGGTGACCCAGGCAGCGGCATCCGAGGCCAGGTAGACCACCGCGCTGGCGACATCGCGCGGCTGGCCAAACCGACCGAGCGGATGCGCGCCCTTGATGGCCGCCTCCGCAGTGGCGTAGTCCGGCGCCAGCTTCAGATCGACGAAGTGCTGGATGAAGCTGGTGCCCATCTCGGTCTCGACGATCGCCGGGTGTACCGAATTGACGCGAATGCCGGTGCCGAGCTGAGCACATTCAACTGCTGCGGCCTTGGTCATCAGCCGTACCGCACCCTTGGAGGTGTGATATGCGACATGACCGCTGGTGCCGATCAGGCCGGCAACCGACGATAGATTGACGATCGACGCGCCGGCCTTCATCACGCGGGTGGCGTGCTTGAGGCCGAGGAACACGCCGGTGACGTTGACATCCATCACCCGCCGGAAGTCTTCAACCTCGCACTGCGACAGCAGTGCGGCCGTCTCGATGCCGGCGTTGTTGACGAGGATGTGCAGGCCACCGAACTGCCTGACGGTGCCGGCGATGGCGGCTTCCCACTGCGCTTCCTTAGTGACATCGAGCGGTTGAAACGCGGCCTTGCCGCCGGCCTTCTCGATGCGAGCGACGGTTTCCCTCCCTACGCTTTCAAGCACGTCGGTGACCATGACCGCGGCCCCGCACTGCGCCAGCGCCTCGGCGACTTCAGCGCCGATGCCGCGTGCAGCGCCGGTGACCAGCGCTGCCTTGCCATCCAGCCGAAACGCCTTGCTGTAGTCGGTCATTGCCTCGCTCCTGTTCGAGTGGTGCTACTTGCCCTGGCATTCCGCGAGCTGGGTTTTCAGCTGCTCAACCTCGCCTTCCAGTTCTGCCAGACGCAGGTCCTTGGGATTGAGCATGAACGCCCCCTGCAACTGATCGGCCGGCATCTTGATGCGCTGGCCCATCGTGGTGGCATAGATCTCCTTAGGGTTCTCCCAGGATCCGAAGTAGGGAATGTCCTTCGGCGGCTCGGCCGTGACCCACTCCTTGCAGAACTCGGCGAACGGCTTGCCGCGACGGATACGTTCCTTGCGATATTCGGCCCGCAGCTGGGCGGTGGCCTCCTCGTCCACGACCAGCGTGGACTCGTCGTAGACCACCTTGTAGAGGTCCTTGGCGATGTCGTGCGAGAGCAGGTCTTCCTCGATGTCCTTCATCACCAACGCGGGGTCGCGCTCCAGCACGTCGCCGTAACCGCCGCCGGAACCTTGGCAGATCATGTAGATCTCGCCTTCGTTGCAGACCTCGAAGGTCATGCCCATGTCGTGGCTGGAATACTTTGCGCCGGGTATCGGGCGCTCGTTCATCAGCTTGACGATGTCGAACACCTCGACCACCTTCGGATTCTTCTTCAGCTCCTCGAAGATGTTGATGCCCTTGATCTTCATCAGCTGATACGACGGGCAGGAATAGCCACCGAACAGGCCCTGCGCCGACGGAAACTTGGAGCCTTCGCAGCCGGTCATGAAGCCCCACATCGCGGAACCGCGTGCGGTGGCGATCTGCTCATAGCCCATGCCGCCGCGGTACTTGCCGAAGCCGATGCGGTCCTTGGCCAGCCGTTGCGCACCGAGGCGGATGATGGGCGTGTCTTCCTCGTTGATCTCGTGCTCTCCGGAATCGCACATGAAGCCGAATACCGGCGATACGGAGTGCTCGCCGTCGGCATGCGAACGCGCGCCCTGGCCGTTGCCATTGATGTCGCCGCAGAAGTTTCCGGTGACATCCCCATGCTGGGTCAGGCCGCCGTAGATGAACGTCGCCGCCTGGTCGTACTGCGAGGCGATGATGGCCGAGTACTTGTGCGGCAGGCTGTAGTTGAACTTGTTCATCGGTATGGTCCACACCACGCAGCCCTTGAACAAGGGCATCAGGCTCATCGCCTGCGGCATCTCGCCTTCGGCGTCGATGATCGAGTTGCGGTCGGTGATGATCTCGATGGGGGAGAGCACCGCCATCGTGTGCGGCAGGTCGGGCCAGATGTTCTGCAGCAAGCCGGTACACAGCGCCGCCTTGAACGAGGCGATATTGGTGTTGACCGAGCGGTTCATGAACTGCGGCGCGGTGCCGCGGAAGTCCATGATCAGGCGATCACCCTTTACCGTGATCGCAAGGCTGATCTTCTGCAGGCAGTTTTCGCGCAGCGAGGAATCCATGAACTGGAGCACGCGCGTGGTGCCATCCGGCATCTCGCGAATGCGGCGGCGCATCTCGGTTTCGGTGTCCTCCAGATGCAGGCGCAGCGTGCCCATGAACGCATCGCGTCCGTACTGCTCCAGAATGGCGATGACGCGTTCACGCAGACGCATGACCGCGTGCAGCTTGACCTTCATGTCCTCCAGCTGCAGCTTCGGATCACGCACCGAGTTCTGCAGGAAGGTGACGAGATCGCGCTTGAGCTGGAAGTTATCGACGACCTTGAACGGCGACATCTTGATGCCTTCGTCGTACTTGCTTTCTGCTGCGGCCGGCATGCCGCCCGGCTCGCAGGCGCCGTTCTCGCCTTCGTGGATGGTGCTGGACAGCCAGCAGATCAGTTCGCCCTTCCAGTACAGCGGCATCATCATCGACTGGTCGGTGTTGTGGATGCCCCCGTAACGCGCGTCGTTGTGGATGAAGCCGTCGCCGTCACGGACCCCGACCGTCGGGTCGTTCATCCAGTACTTGTTGATGAAGCGGATCGGGTAGAAGCAGCATGCGGCGAACGCGATGATGCCGTGCGGCGCAATCATCGCCAGATCACCCTGCGCGGTGTAGACACCGGTCACCAGATCGCCCCACTTGGCGCCAGGTGCAGCGCCCATCTGGTTGCACATGGTGAAGGCTTCGGACAGCGCGGCATTGATCAGGCCGCGCACATGGTGCACCTGGTGGGTGTCCAGCCCCTTCTTGAGAATCGCGTCCTCGGCCTTGGAGCGCGGGGAGAGCGTGTGATTGCGCATGATCTCGGGATCAGGCCCGAGGAACATCATGTTGTCGGCCAGAAACTTGTCGAGCAGGGCCTGGTCTTCGGCGGAAATCTTGTCGTGCATGGCAATGCTCCTCGTTACTGTTTGATGAACCAGACGCCGCCCTGTGCGGCGGCGTGGTAGGCCCAGCCCGGCTCGACCAGATAGGTGGTCGCACGCGTGGTGACGATGGCCGGGCCCTCGATGCGCGTGCCTTCGGCCAGTGCCTGATCGTCGTAGATGGGCGTGCTGATGGCCTTGTCGTGCCCGACGTAGTAGCAGTCGCGCTGGGATACCGGAGCCGGCGGCGGCAGCGTCTTGCCGCTGAGCTTGAGCTTGGCGAATGCGACCTTGGGCTGCTCCACGTACGCGCAGACACGGATCGTGTTGATGCGCACGCCGGTTTCCGGTGACTGACTACCTTCGCCGAAGCGCGCGCCATAGCTCTGGTGGAACTGGTCCATCAGCGCCAGCACGTCCTTCTGCGACTTCACCCGGTTGAGTTCGGTGACAACGGCCGTCTGCACGCGCTGGTTGCCGTAGCGCATGTCCAGTTCCAGCCGATAACGGATCTGGTCCTCGTTCATGCCCTGCCGTATCAGGTCTTCGCGGCCACGGCGCTCCAGCTCCTCGACGTTGCGGTTGAAGCTCTCATACTCCTGAAACAGCGAGCGCGTCGCCGGGTTGAACAGCACTGTCCAGGTACTCATCTCGTGGATGTGCATCTGATTGACGTTACCGGCGCCGCAGGCGGAGAACGTCGAGGAGAACGGCGGCGCCAGGATCTTGGATACCCCAAGCGCGTTGGCGATGCCGCAGGCGTGCAGCGGGCCGTTGCCGCCATAGGCGAGAATGGTGAAGTCCCTGGGCTCGTAGCCACGGGTACGCAACTCGGTGGCGATGCCGTTGGCCATGCTGGCATCGACATTGCGCTTGATGAGCTGTGCGGTCTGCGCAACGTTCAGATCCAGCTCATCGCAGAGGCTGTCCTCTATCGCCTGCCTGGCGCGCTTCGGGTTCAGCGGAATGCGGCCGCTGGCGTAGTTCTTGGGGTCTAGGTAGCCGAGCACCAGATCAGCATCGGTCACCGTGGGTTTCAGGCCACCGCGGTCATAGCAGGCCGGACCGGGATCGGAGCCGGCTGACTGCGGACCGATCTCGATCGAGCCGAACAGGCGGTCGTAGCGCGCGATCGAGCCGCCGCCCGCGCCGAGCGTGACCAGATGCACCATCGGAATCGACACCAGCCAGCGATCAATGACCGGGTTGAAGTCGTAATGCTTGACGCCGCCCTGATCGACGATGCCGATATCGAAGCTGGTGCCGCCCATGTCGGTGGCCACCACATTACCCAGCTCGGCGCTGATGGCCAGATGCTCGCTGGCGGCAACGCCCGACACCGGGCCGGAGTGCACGGTCTGCAGCGCATCGGTGGAATTGAGCTGCGCCATGCCGCCGGAGTTGTGGCTGACCAGCATCGGCTTGTTGTATCCCTGCGCACGCAGGTTCAACTCCAGCGTGCCCAGACCGTGATACATGGTCTGATGCAGGAAGGCATCCATGATCGTCGAGGTGCCGCGCGCATACTCACCCTTGCGCCCGGCCACCTGATGCGACAGCAGCATCGGGATGGCACCGAGCAGATGTGCCGGATATTCCTCCAGGAAGATCTCGCGCACGCGCAGCTCATGCGCGTTGTTGACGACGCTGTTGGTGAACATCACCACCAGCGCCTCAGCGCCGGCATCCACCAGTTCACGGATGCGCAGACGTACGTCGTCCTCATCCAGTTCCCAGAAGATGTTGCCGAGGTAATCCACCCGTTCGCGCACTTCGCGGATCATCGGAATCGGCACGATCGGCTGCGGCCGCTGGGCGTTGGGAATATCCATCTGCTCGTGCTCGGCCAGGCCTTCGCCGTAGCCACGCGCCCGCGACAGCGGAATCGTGCTCTTGAACCCGGTGGTGACCAGAACACCGATGCGTGGCCCCTTGCGCTCGATCAGCGCATTGGTGCCCAGGGTCGTGGAATACCGCACGGAGTCCACTTCCGACAGCAGCGTCGAGGCATCGACGTTGAGCTGCTGGCAGGCGTCGCCCAGCGATTCGTTGAAGCCCAGCGCCAGGTTATGGTGCGTGGTCAGCGCCTTGCCTTCGATGTACTGGTTGTCCCAGACCACGAAGCAGTCGGTAAAGGTGCCGCCGATATCGACAGATACGCGTTTCATGTGCGCTCCCCTTCAGTGCTTGTGGCCATGGGTCTGCGCGTGCAGCGCACGGTTGTTCTTGACCTTCTCCAGGGCAAGATCCGGCCCGACTACCGGCTCCTTCACTTCCTCGCGGTCCTTCCACTGCAGCTTCAGCGCATCGATATCCAGCTCGATGTCATGCACCGGAGGGTGGCCCGGAGGCAGGTATTCAGCCTCGACCATGGTTCCGCAGGAGGCGCAGTAGTACTCGAGGATGCGGCACCAGCGCGGGTCCGGGGAGTAGGTGCGCTCGTAGACCTTGGTGTCGAGCAGCGGCTTGTGCACTTCGCGCGGATCGCGGTCATGTACCAGCAATCCTTGCTTGTAGTTCTCGCGCGCGCTGCCGTGTACGTGTCCGCAGCGACGGCACTCCCACTGCTCAGTATCGAGGTTGATGCGCAGGTATTCAGTGATCAGGACGTTCATCGCAGTTCCTCAGGTATTCAGCCGCGGCTCAAGAGAATGTCGCCGGACTCGTTGATCTCGAAGCGCCAGCCGGCCTCGATGCGGCTGGTGAAGAAAGCCTCTTCCAGCACGCACGGCCCCTGTGCCTGGGCGCCACCGGTCTGGTCCTCGACGCGATACGCCGGCAGATCGACCGCCTTGCCACCGCTGAGGGTCGTCCGCTTTCCGCCGGCGACAGCGTCCTTGCGCTTGTCGCCGAAGCGGCCGGTGACGCGGGCGCAGGCTATAACCTTGGTCGCCTTCAGCATCAGGGTCAGGCGTGTGCCGGGCTTGATGCCTGCCGGTAGCGCATCGCCCTCTACCGGCAGCAGCTCCTCGCCAACCTGCACTGCGGTTTCGACACGGCATTCGGACAGCTCAAACCCTTCGGCGAACATGCCGCGCTGTGCGCGCTCCAGCAGCAGGTCCCTGGCCTTCTTCAGGCCCGCAGCGTCCGGCGTGGTGATCAGCGCTTCGTACTCATGGGCGATATCGGAGAAGCCGATGCCGAAGGCCGAGAACACCGCAGCCAGCCCCGGAATGATGACCTCGCGGATGCCGGCGGCCTCCGCCACCTTGCATGCAATGAACGGACCGCCGCCACCGTATGCGGCCAGCGTGGTGTCCGGGGTGACGGTGGTGAACGCCTTCAGCGCGCCGACGACTTTCTGTACCCAGGCCTGCTCCATGGCCTCGGCTGCGGCTTCGCAGCTCAGATTGAGCGGCTTGGCGATGTTGTCTGTGACCGCGGCACGCGCACGCTCCACGTCGATCTTCAGCTCACCGCCAAAGTAGCTTGCGGGGTCCAGCAGCCCGAGCACGAGGAAGGCATCGGTAATCGTCGCCTGGGTTCCACCCAGACCGAAGCACGCCGGTCCCGGCGCACCGCCGACTGACTCGGGGCCGACCTTGATCTTGCCGTCCACCACGGAAATGATGGACGAGCCGCCGACACCGGCACTGACCACGTTGCACAATGGCAACGACGTGGTCACACCTTCGATGCGCCCGCGACGCTCGGTCTGCACCTCGCCGCTCTCGACCAGGCTGATGTCGGTGGTGGTGCCGCCGATGTCCATGCCCAGCAGACGCTTGAAGCCGTAATGCGCCGCCAGCGCCTTGGCGCCCTCCGCACCTCCGCGAGGACCGGAGGAGTAGGTCTTCACCGCTGCGGTACGCGAGATGCGTGCGGAGTCACCATCGTTACGGAAGATCAGCAGCGGGTTCTTGGTCTTGTACTCGCGCAGACGGTGCTCGGCGTTGTACAGGAAGCGCTCCATCACCGGATGCAGAAAGGCATTGAACAGAGCGGTCCATACGCGCCGCGAGTCATCGTCGTCCTGCACCACTTCGTGCGAGTACAGCAGCGGAATCGCGCCAAGCAGATGGGGTGGAAACTTCTTCAGCAGAATCTTCTTCAGCCGCGCCTCGCCAGCGTCGCGCTGCTTGCCGCCGATGCCAACGACGATGCGATTGGCGCCTTCCGATGACAGGCGATTGATGGCCTGGGTCGCGGCAACCTCCAGCGCAGCATCGTCCAGTGACAGGTCCAGCTTGGCGATGCGCGCGCCGACCAGGCTCGCAAAAACCTCGCGCTGCTGTGCGTCGCGCTGCAGGTCCTCGACGTCCAGATCGCTGAGCACCAGGCCCAGACGCTGGCCCTTGCGCTCGATCAGCGCATTGGTGCCCTGGGTGGTGGAATAGCGGATATGGTTTGTGGACAGCAACAGCTGCAGCAGATCCTCTTCTCCGTAGATCAAGGCGCTGACCTTGCGCAGCCCGTCGAAGAAGCACTTCGAAAGGTCGTACGGCGTGGTCACGGACTTGGTGCGATAGACGGTGTCGCCATCTATCACGCAGAAGTCGGTGAGCGTGCCGCCGTTGTCAATGTTGATCAGCTTTCCACCCGCGGTGCGCGGCACAGCTACCGGCTTGACGGGCTCGCTGCGGGGGCGGGCGCGCGCGGCAGCGGCCAGCGCGCCCGTATCGGTAACGGCGTTCATGAGCGATGACTCTCCTGGGTGATCTTTGGTCTGCGGCACACGACCCTGCGGGCCGGCGCGTTCAGCTGCGCGTTCTGCATGACGGTCTCCTCCGTAGCACGCTGCCTTCTGTATGTCGTCGCGACTGCTGTCGCGATCCTTGAGCTTTCATCCACCTTAGGCGCTGGCACCGTCGTCGCCGCCACCCGCTCGGGTAGTTTTTAGGGGTGTGCGACGACGAAACGGGCAGGTTCGCTGAGCACATCGCGATGGCCTCAGCCGCGTCCCAGGCGCATCAGCGCCGTGTTGGTGAGATAACGGTCGTACAGGTCTGGATCGTTGGCGCTGCTTTGATGCCGGCCGGATATGCTGCGCACCTGCTCCAGTCGCGTCATGCGCCCGGTCTGCAGGTTGAAGGCATGCACATGGCTCCAGGACCAGTACGGATGCTTGCCGTCCATCACCGATTCAGGGCCGGCATCGTAGAGACCAAAAGCAGCGTCAAAGGAGTGATACGGCTCGCCGCGGCGGTCGTAGGTGACCATCGCCACCGGCAAGCCCGTGCGGCCGTCAAACCAGACGCGCTTCTTGCTGACTGGCGCGCGCGGAAACTTGACCGGCTCGGCTTCGACGACGATGGCCTCCGGCACCAGCTCAACCGTGGTGTTCCAGAACGTCTTGCCCTTGGGGCCGCCGTGCGTGCGGTGCTGCCAGTTCGGATGCTCCGGTGTCCAGCCGCCGGAGACCGCAGCCAGCAGCGGACCGCGACCGACGATGCGGTAGTTGCCCCAGGTATGCAGCGGATCACCCGCTGCCCAGGCATCCGAGAGGTACAGCGTGGAGCCGGCGATCAGCGGCTCGAAGCGCTGGTCAGTCGGGAACTGACGGATGCGCTTGAACTCGGGCAGGTAGCCGTAGAGGTCCGGAAAGCTGTGCTGATCGTAAGGCCAGATGTTCAGGAACGAGGTGCCGCGAACGCTGTCCGGCTTCACAAAAAACACGGACTGGTAGCGCAGCTTGTCTTCCTTGCCGGGCCAGTACGGCATCGGCTCCATGCTGACGCGCGCCACCGGCGACAGCTCGGCCCAGCCCAGCTCATACCGGAAATCGACGTCACCGCTCGGGCCGACGTCTTCCTCCCTGATCGCGTACATCGATGCATCGTGACGGCCCCAGCTCAGCGTCAGGCTGGCAAACAGCTCAAGGCCGGTCTTGGCATCGGGAAACGGATTGCCGCCTATCCACGGCTTGCCGTCCGCCGTGACCACATTGCCGCGGTCGCTGAAGCGCGCCTTGCCACGATTGCGCAGCGAGGCCTCGGTGTACTCCCAGGGACTCAGCCGCATGATGTCGGTGGTGGTCGGCGCGATCGTCAGGTGCCGGCCCATCTGCGAAACCTGCGCGTACTTGATCGGCTCCAGCAACTCACGCACCGACTCGACGTTGTCCGCGCTGATGGTGTCTCCGGCCTTGATCCTGCCACGCGTGTAGTTCTCGATCGACAACAGCTCGTCCGGATAGGCACGCGTGATGTCGCCATCCCGCGCCACCGCATCCCATACCGGCATCAGCACACCGGCAGCGGCCACGCCACGCGTGAGGCCGGCAAGAAAACTGCGGCGGCTGTAAGCGCGGTCGTAGCGGACTATCCTCATCTGTTGCGCGGTCCCATGACGGTTAAAAGAGCCGACGGACGTACTCCGCCGGCATCGCTACGACCATC